>QCPT01000008.1 GCA_003212415.1 Pelagibacteraceae bacterium AG-439-F23 | reverse complement strand
ACCATATTGAGAGCGAATGCATTTATATAAAAGATACTAGACTTCTTAGATGTGGATTGATCATGGCATTTTCTAGTATGAGTTCTTTTATCTGTTTTAAGGTAAGCCACTTATAATCAAACTCAATATTAATATTATTATTTCCAACATGCTCTAAAACAATTCCAAGATTTCTTTTATTTCTTAGCCGACCTCCTTCTTCTGAAACCCATTGTTTAAATATTATTTTGCATTTATTTTTTAGTGGTGATTTGAAGAAATTTAAAAATTTTACATTTTTTCCTCCATGAGCCTTTCTTATATTGCTAAATGTAGCTTGTACCGTTGGGCTAAGTTGAATAAAATTATAGTTTCCGGGTTCAAATTTTGCATTAATCAAATAATGAGGTGTATTATTAATTTTTTTTTTTAATAATCCAAGAATTCCACCATCAAAACCGGGTTCAGTAAACATTGGTTGATCCCATCCATAGTTTATTTCTCTATTAAAGCTTCTTAAAACTCTTACTCCTTCTACTTTATAAAACGATCCTGATGTATGTGATATTTTTCCATTATTATTAAGTTTCCAATTTTTACATTTATCAAGAGGAATAATTTTTATTTTGACTTTAGATTTTTTAACTATTTGCTTATACCATTTTTTTATTTCAGTCGTAGAATGCTTTGGATTTTGTTTAGCTGAAAGTTCTTTTCTTAGTTTAAGAATTTCTTTTTGAGATGGTTTCATATTATTCTAGGGTAAGGCACGTGTGATATAAATTTGCCTCCTCTGTTTATAAATTTTTTTTCTTTTTTAAAAATTTCATCTTTAAAATTCCATGCACCAAGATAAGCAAATTGAACGTTGTTTGGTATACCTTTGTATTTTAGAATTGGTATATGTGATCCTGGAGTGTATTTTCCTTCTTTAGTTGGTGTAGTATCTAAGAAATAATCAATATATTTGTTATTCAAATTACAATAATTTAATACTGTACTTGATTTATAAGTAGCTCCATAACCTATTACAATTTTTTTTTCTTTTTTTAATTTCTTAAATATTTTTATTAAATTTTTTTTAGATCTTTGTACTTTCCTTGAAAATTTTTTGTATGTACTTAATTTATCAATTCCAAATTTTTTTTCATTTTTTAAATGTTTAAAAACTTCTTTAGTTATTTTTATTTTTTTGTTGCTTGATTTCTTAAAATAAACTCTATTAGATCCACCATGAGTCTTTAATTTTTCAATTCTAAAAATTTCTAGATTTGACTCTTTGGTTATATTATGAAGTGCAATAATTGAAAAAACATAAGAGTGCTCATCATAAAACTGATCATAAGAATTTTTTTTTAGTGTTTCAATTAAAGATGGATCTTCAAGTATAAAAATACCATTATCATTAAGTGAATTATAAATAGCATTAAATGTTTCTTTAAGATTATGAATATGACTAATTGTATTAGCCGAATAAATTATATCAAAACGGCCATTTTGATTTATTATTTCATTTGATAATTTCATAGACCAAAATTTGTCGTAAGTTTTGATACCCATCCTATTTGTAATTTTTGCAAGATTTTTGCAAGGTTCCACTCCTAAATTTTTAATTTTTTTAAAATGTTTTAAAAATACCCCATCATTACTTCCTATTTCTAGAATAGACTTGGGATTATATTTATTTGTGATTGAGCTGGCCAATTTACTATAAGCTACCCTCATAGTTTTTGATGCTGATGCTCTATGTGCATATTTATTATTGAACATCTTTCTAGGAGATACAAATTTTCCAAGTGAAATAAGTTTAGTATCTGTATGAAAGATAAGTTTCAAATTATAAAAAAATTCATTTTTAGGGTTTTTATTATTTAGAAAATTATTGGTAATTGGATGTTTTCCAAGATCTAAAAATTTAATTTTTTTAATCATCTTAATAATTTCCTTAATTTATTAATATTTAAACTTGTATTTTTACCTAATATTTTTTTTTCCTTTTTACCTAGCTTACTTTTTTTAACATTTATATTTAAATTTTTAGCAAAATTATAAGCGCTTTGTTTTTTTCCTCCAATATTTATAATTCCTCTTTTATTTAAAAGTCTTAATGTTATTTTTGCTGCTTCTGTTTTTTTTAAAAAACTTGTCAGATAATCTGTAAAAGCAGACTTATGAGGGAATTGATCATCATTCATACAAATCCTTAAAATTAAAGAGTTTTTATAAATATGCATTGCACATTCACCGCCAAGTTTAGACCAACCATATTCATTAACAGGCATGATGTAATCATTTTCTTTATAATTTCCATTTTTACCAGGATAAACAAAGTTAGTTGAGATATATATTAATTTTATTTTCTTTTTTAAACAGCAGATAGCAACATTTGCCGAACCTATAATATTTGTAGTTATGCTTTTTTCTATTTTAAATCTATGATCTTTCATTGGCGTCGAAAATGCTGCAGCATGAATAAAGTAATCAACACTATTTTTAAAAAGAAACTTAGAAATTGAATTTTTATCAAGAATATTCATCTGGTTTCTATTTGGAACTAAAATTTTATATTTAGTATTTACTTGAATTAAAGATCTAGCAAATTTTCCTTCACCACCTGAAATTACTATTGTTTTCAATTTTTCTTGTATTCCTTTAAAAATTTATCTTTATTAGATAAAATTGGATTTTTAATACCCCATTTAATATCAAATTTCTTGTCGTTCCAGCAAAAACCAGAATTATACTTATCAGAATATTTTTTATTTAATAAATACAAAATTGTATTATTTTTATCTAAACACAAGTAACCATGTGCAAAACCTTTGGGAATTATAAGAATATCATTTTTTTTTAAGTTAAAATAAAAAATTTTTCCATAATTCTTTCCTCTATTTAAGTTAATAGTAACATCAAATATTTTGCCTTCTAGAATGAAAACTAATTTTTCCTCATTCATTTTTTTGTTAAAGTGCATACCTCGTAAAACATTTTTTTTAGATTGTGTAATAATACTATAATTGAAACTTTTTTTTATTTTTTTAGGCACAACTTCAATTAAAAAACCTCTACTATCTTTAAATAATTTAGTTATTAACTTTATGGGTTTCATTAATTTAAAATAAGATTTTTAAGATATTTTGAATAGCTAGTATTTGCACAAAATTTTATTCTATTGTTTATATTTTTTTTGTTTATCCACTTATTATTAAAAGCTATTTCTTCAATGCACCCAATTTTATAATTTTGCCTTTGTTCAATATTTTGAATGAAATTACTTGCGCTTTGTAAATCTACAAAATTCCCAACATCCATCCATGCAGACCCTCTTCCAAGTTTTATAACATTAAGTTTTTTTTTACTTTTGTAAAAATTTATTAAATCAACAATTTCTAATTCATTTCTTTTCGATGGTTTTAGTTTTTTTGAAAAATCAAATACTTTTTTATCAAAAACATAAAGACCTGTAATAATTAAGTTTGAATTTGTTTTTTTAGGTTTTTCAATAATTTTTTTAATATTATTATTTTTATCAAATTCTACAACCCCATAAGCTGAAGTTTTATTGCTTGGATATAAATATATATTACAACCATTTTTTATTTTAAATGATTTTTTAATAAGTGGAGATAGCATGTTTCCGTAAAAAAAATTATCACCCAGTATCATTGCAATTGATTCATTTTTTATTAATTCTTTTGTTATTATAAATGCATCTGGTAAGCCCTTTGGATTTTTTTGTATGACAAATTTTATTTTTATACCAAGATCTTTTTGATTACCTAATGCATTTATAAAGTTTTTTTCTTGATCTTTATTTATTACAAATATGTATTCTCTAATTCCACATAACATCATTAGTGATAAAGGATAATAAAACATTGGCTTATCAAAAATTGGTAGAAGTTGTTTGTTTGTAGAGCGAGTCAATGGGAACATGCGAGAACCAGTACCACCACATAGAATAATTGCTTTTTTAATCAATTAGACCCAACCTTTTAAAATTATATGATTTATTTACATTACTATGCCATTCACTATTTTCAATATACCAAAAAATAGTTTCTTTTAACCCATCATATAAATTTTTTTTAATTTTGTATTTTATAATTTTATTAAAAAAATTTGAATTTAATGCATATCTTTTGTCATGACCGGGTCTATCTTTCACCATTTTTAAAAAATTATTACTATTTAAATTTGTTAAATTTTTAGACTTCATTATATTAAAAACCATTTTTGCAATTTCTAAATTTGAATTACGTATACCTGAACCTATATTTATCTTCTCAAATTTTTTTTTAGATGTAACCGTTTTCCAAATTGCATTGCAACTATCTTCAACAAACATCCATTCCCTTATATTTTTGCCTTTTCCGTAAATTGGTGCTTTTTTATTATTTAGGAAATGAAAAATTAAATTTGGTATAAATTTTTCTGGAAATTGATATGGACCATAATTATTCGTTAGATTGAGAATTTTAATATTAGTTTCAAATGTTTTATTAAAAGATGTTGCTATCAAATCAATACTTCCTTTAGATGCTGAATAAGGCGAAGAAGGTTCATAGGCATCATTTTCTTTAAAATCACCTTTTTCTATTGATCCATAAACTTCATCAGTAGATATATGAAATAATTTAATTTTTTTTAATTTATAATATTTACTATATGAGTAAAAAAGATTTGTTGATGCATTAATATTATTTTTTATAAAATATACTGGATCATTAATTGATCTATCCACATGACTTTCTGCTGCAAAATTTATTATAATATCAGGTTTAAATCTTGTAAGAATATTAAAAATTTTTATAGGGTTTCCTAAATTATTTTTAATTAATGAATAATTTTTTTTATAATAAATTTTTTTAAATTTATCTGCTGTTGATATTTTTGAAATTTTATCAATATTTATAATATTGATATTTTTTTTTGATATAAAATTTATAAAATTTGTTCCTATAAATCCAGAACCTCCTGTTATTAAAATTTTTTTTTTCATTTTATTGTATTTGAGGTCTATACCAGGATTTTTTATTAAAATAAGAGTTTATTAAGCCTAAAAATCTTGCTTTATATATCAAGTATTTATTTTTATTTGTTAAGTAAAAAAAACATGATTTAATTAAAGCTCTAAATAGAGTAGGCAAAGTTTTTACATATGCAAACAATACACCTTCTGTCTTTTTTAAATAGTAAAATTTCGACCACATATAGTGCCAATTTCTGTTTAATTCAATTTCATTATTATAAATTTTATTGTGAGAACCAAATTTATGTCTAAAAACTAAGGGGACTTTATAGACATTTTCATTTTTTTTTATAAATCTTTGTACAAAATCAGTGTCTTCAAAATATAAAAAAAAATTTTCATCATAACCTTTCATTTGTAAAAATTTTCTTCTTTCAACAAATATAATTGGAGTGCCAAATGGTTTCTTAATCTTTAATATTTCCCCCGTTTTATTATTTGATGGAATTAATAATCCAAATTTATTTTTTAATTTTTTTGCAATATTGATAAAAGATTTAACAGGGTCAACTTTAAAAATAATATCTGGAGAAGAAAATAATATATATTTATTTTTTGATTTTTTTGCGCCAAGATTAGCGGCTTGTCCAAAACCTTTATTTTTATTTAAAATTACCTTAACATTTTTATATTTTTTTTCTAATTTTTCTTTTAGCTGCATGTCTTGAGAGTTTTCTACTACAATTATAGATATTTCTTTATTTATAGATTTAATAGATTCTTCAATTATATTGTTACTTTTAAAGGAAACTATTATTATCGTAACTAAATTTTTCATAATTAATAATTGTTATATTATTGATTTTGCTAGTATACAAAAGATTTAGGAGAGATGGCCGAGTGGTTTAAGGCGCACGCTTGGAAAGTGTGTGTACCCTTATAGGTACCGTGGGTTCGAATCCCACTCTCTCCGCCAAATTTTCGGTCAAAAAATGCACTTTTTTGTAAAAAAATAATAAATAGAAAAAAAAACAAAAAAACATTAAAAAAGCGTTGATTTAATTAGTCTTTTTACCAATAAAGACTTTCTTGATTTTATTAAAAAATACAAAAATGTTATAAATAATCTTTCCGAAAAAAATAATATGGCAAAAAACAACGCAAATTATCAGGCAGATTCTATAAAAGTTCTAAAGGGTTTAGAGGCAGTTAGAAAAAGACCAGGAATGTATATTGGTGACACCGATGATGGAACTGGTTTGCATCATATGGTTTATGAGGTTGTAGACAACTCAATTGATGAGGCGCTAGCAGGATACTGTAAAAATATAATTGTTGATATTAATAATGATGGTTCAATAACTGTTCAAGATGATGGAAGAGGAATACCTGTAGATATTCATAAAGGAGAAAAAAAATCTGCAGCAGAAGTTATAATGACCCAATTGCATGCTGGAGGAAAATTTGATCATGATTCTTACAAAGTTTCTGGTGGACTTCACGGTGTAGGAGTTTCAGTAGTTAATGCGCTATCTGAAAAATTGGATTTAATTATTGAAAGAGATGGAAAAAAACATTTTATAGAATTTAGTAATGGAGATGCAAAAAATCCACTCAAAGTTATTGGTAAATCAAAAAGCTCTGGAACAAAAATAGTTTTTTTACCTTCAAAAAAAATTTTTACATCTACAAAGTTTAGCTTTTCTATACTGCAAAAAAGAATGAGAGAATTAGCATTTTTGAACAAAGGAATTAAAATTTCTTTAAATGATTTAACTCAAAAAAAGGAAAAAAATATAGATTTCAAATTTGATGGTGGAATATTAGAATTTGTTGAGTATTTAGATGAAAAAAGAGAAAAATTAAAAAACAAAAACGATAATGATTTATTTAAAAAGCCAATTTATATAGAGGGAATAAAAAATAATATAGATATACAATGCTCATTAAAATGGAATGCAGGTTATAATGAAGATGTATATCCTTATACCAATAATATTTATCAGAAAGATGGAGGTACACACTTATTAGGCTTTAGAGCTGCACTTACACGTGTAATAAATAAATATGCATCTGAACAAAATTTGTTAAAAAAAAATAAAGTAACACTTTCTGGTGATGATGTGAAAGAAGGCTTAACTTGTGTATTGTCAGTTAAAATTCCTGATCCAAAATTTTCATCTCAAACTAAAGATAAATTAGTTTCCTCAGAGGTTAGAAACATTGTTGAAACCATAATAGGTGAAAAATTATCTATATGGTTTGATCAGAATCCATCCGTATCAAAAATAATTTTAACAAAAATTATTCAAGCTGCTGTTGCAAGAGATGTTGCTAGAAAAGCTAGAGAAAACGTTAGAAGGAAAGGCGCTATAGAGCTTACAGGATTGCCAGGTAAATTAGCTGATTGTCAAAATTCTAAACAAGAAGGGACTGAGTTATTTATAGTCGAAGGAGATTCTGCGGGCGGTTCAGCAAAACAAGGAAGAAACAGAGAAAACCAGGCTGTATTGCCTCTTAGAGGAAAAATATTAAATACATTTACAGAAATAAATGGTTCTAAAAAAAATGGCAATTCTAATGATCTTAGAACAAAAACACTTTCAAAAATGATTTCTTCTAATGAAATTATTACACTAATTAATGCATTAGGTTTAGACCCAAAGAATGAAGAAATAGATTTAAAAGATTTAAGATATGGAAAAATTATAATAATGACTGATGCTGATGTTGACGGTTCTCATATTAGAGCATTATTATTAACTTTTTTTAATAATAAACCATTTAATAAGTTAATTGAGCAAGGACACGTTTATTTAGCGCAACCACCTTTATTTAAAATTAATAAAGGGTCTAAAGGAATTTATATAAAAAACGAAAAAGAACTTGAAAATTATATTATTAAAAACTCTAAAGATCTAAAAAAATTAAAGAAAGGATCTAAAGATTATGAAAAATTTATACAATTTGAAAAATCTAAATTAAATATTCAAAGATTTAAAGGACTTGGAGAAATGAATCCAGATGAGCTTTGGAACACAACATTAAATCCAGAAACTAGAAATTTGCTTCAAGTGCAATATTCAAATAATTTGCAAAAAGATCAAAATCTTATCAAAACTTTAATGGGAAGCGATGTTGCTTCTAGAAAAGAATTTATTGTGGATAATGCAATTAATGTTTTAAATTTAGACATTTAACTAATGGAGTTAAGCAAGATCTCCGAAACTTATACACTAAATAGATCAACATATATAAATCTAAGATGGATTGGAATTATTGGTCAACTTATAACAATTAATTTTGTAAAATTTATTTTAGGTTTTGATTTTGATTTTATAGAGGCAAATTTAATTATATTGATAGGTGCAATTAGTAATTTTTTTTTATTATTTTATTATAAAAAAATACAATTATCTAATAGATCAGCACTTAATTTTCTTTTGATAGATATTATTCAGTTAAGCACATTATTATATTTAACTGGAGGAATTTTAAATCCATTTTCTATTTTTTTGTTAATACCAAGTGTATTTGCTTCATCCAATTTAAAAATTAAAACAAATTTATTTCTTATATCTGTAACATTAATTTCAATTATTTTTCTTACTATTTATTCAAAAGAGCTACCAGGTCCATTGGAAGAAATTATAATAAATAATTATTATTATTATGCTATTCCGATTGGTTTGATTATTGCGTTAATATTTTTAAATTATTTTGCTTTAATTTTTGGCAAAGAGTCAAATCTTAGAAAAGAAGCATTAAATAAAATTCAAGAATTAATTTCAAAAGAACATGAATTAGTTTCTTTAGGAACCCAAGCGGCAGCAGCAGCGCACTCATTAGGAACGCCATTATCTACAATAAAAATTGTATCCCAAGATTTAATGGAACAATTAAAGAATAACAAATATTTAAAAAAAGATATCGATCTTCTAGTAAGTCAAGTTGATAGATGTAATGATATTTTAAAAAGATTGTCAATAAATTCTACTCTTGAGGATGATTTTATTGATAAAGACTTAAACTTGCATAATTATTTAAAAGAGATAGTAAATTCTTTTAAAGAAATATCCAAAAAAAATTATATTATAAATGTTGAACAAGATACCAATTCATTTGATATTAAAAAATCAATAGAAATTATTTATGGAATAAGAAATTTTATAGGAAATGCAAATAAATATGCAAAAAAAAATATTTATATTACTATTAAAAGCGACAGCGAAATTTCAGAAATAATTATTGAAGATGATGGCCCTGGATTTTCTAAAGATATATTAACCAAAATTGGAGAGCCGTATATAAAATCATTAAAATCAAATAATAATAAAAAATCAGGATTAGGACTGGGAATTTTTATTGGAAAAACTCTATTGGAAAAAAATTATGCAAAAATTTTGTTTAGAAATTCAGAAACAAGAGGTGGAGCTGAAATTAAAATTGAATGGATGAATAAAAATTTAGCTAAAATTTAATGAAGTTTTTTTTTATTATCAAATAATCCGCTTAATTGACCAATCATAACATCACCAAGTTCTTGCACATCAGTTATTTTTATAGCTTTTTGATAGTAACGAGACACATCATGACCAATACCAATAGCTAAAATTTCAATTTCACTACTATTTTCAATAAATTTAACAATTTTTTTTAAATGCTTTTCTAAGAAGTCACCAGAGTTAACTGAAAGTGTGGAATCATCGACTGGCGCTCCGTCTGAAATTACCATAAGAATTTTTCTTTCTTCTTTTCTTTTATTTAGTCTATTGAAAGCCCAAGTAATAGCTTCTCCATCTATATTTTCTTTCAACAAACCTTCTTTAAGCATCAATCCTAAATTTTTTTTTGATTGTCTCCAGTGCGTGTCAGCAGATTTATAAATTATATGTCGTAAGTCATTTAATCTTCCGGGAAATTTTGATTTACCTTTTTTATTCCATTCTTCTCTACTTTTTCCACCTTTCCAATTTTTTGTTGTAAAACCAAGTATTTCTACTTTAACCGAACATCTTTCTAACGTCCGAGAAAGTATATCTGCACATATTGCGGCAATTGTTATAGGCCTTCCTCTCATTGAGCCGGAATTGTCAATCAACAAAGTTACAATCGTATCTTTAAATTCTAAATCTTTCTCTTTTTTAAATGACAATGAGTTATATGGATCAATTATAATTCTATGTAATTTTGAACTATCTAATAAACCTTCCTCTAAATCAAAATTCCAAGATCTATTTTGTTTTGCTAATAATTGTCTTTGTAACTTATTTGCTAATTTTGTAATTAAATTTTGAAAATTTGTTAATTGTTGATCTAAATTTTTTCTAAGCTTTATGATTTCCTCTTGATTTTCCAATGTTTCTGCTTTAGCCACTTCATCAAATTCAGTAGTAAATATTTTATAATCTCTATCATTTATTAAAGCATTCAACTTTTGAACTATATTTTCTGAACTTTCATTTTCAGAATCATTATCTAATAATTGTTCATCTAATTTAAACTCATTATTGTCTTCTATTCCATCCATCCCCTCTATCAAACTGTCATCTTCACTTGCTTGATCTGATTTTGAAGATTCAT
The DNA here is from genome assembly GCA_003212415.1 of Pelagibacteraceae bacterium AG-439-F23. Classification (GTDB taxonomy): domain Bacteria; phylum Pseudomonadota; class Alphaproteobacteria; order Pelagibacterales; family Pelagibacteraceae; genus Pelagibacter. The sequence goes on along the minus strand of QCPT01000008.1, from coordinate 38,904 downwards.
TAGATTCATCTTTATTAGAATTATTATTATCCTGTTCATTGTCTTCTTGTGTTTTTTCATCATCTTCATTATTTTCTGATTCAAAAATTTGCATATTTTGTAAAATTTCAGAGAATTTTGAATTATAAGATTCTTGATTTTCTAAATTTTTTTGTAAATATTCAATATGTTTATTAAATGAATTATTAAAATCTTCTTCCCAGTAACTTAATATTTTTTCTGATAATAAATTTAGCTTAATATCTAAGAAGTTTTTTAGCATATATAACTCAAATGCTTCTTCTATTGTTACATCATCTTTTGATTTTAATTTATCTTTTTTTTTAATTAAAATTTTATAGGAATAATTATCTTTTAAATTTTTTGATATGCCATTTAGCATTTTTGTTCCTAGTACTTCATATCTTATCTTTTCTGATAAATCGTAAAGTAATTTACAAGAATTATTTTTAGGTAAGTTTTTTTTATAAATACTGTTACTTGAAAACTTTCTTTTTAATGCTTCAGAGTCTGTCTCTGCTCTAAGTTTAATGTAATCTTCTTTACTATCTAAGTTGCTCAGTTCAAAGAAATCGTATTTTTTTGAATTTAGGTTATTAAATTTTTCATTTTCTATTTTGTAATCTTCAGATATTACTTTTATCGTAGATATTAAAGCTTGTTTAAATTTTTCTTTATGACTATCTTCTTTATTCATTTATATCTGAATGTTTATCATTGATTCTGGCAAATCTTCTCCAAAGCATCTTTGATAATATTCAGCTATTGTACTTTTCTCTGAATCATCGCATTTATTTAAAAATGTTATTCTAAATGCATATCCAATGTCTTTAAAAATTTCTGAATTACTACACCAATTTAAAACTGTTCTGGGACTCATTACAGTTGATATATCTCCTGCAATAAAACCTTTTCTAGTTAATGATGCAACTTTTATCATATTTGAAACTTTATCTTTTCCCTTTGGATTATTTAATTTTTTATTTTTTGATAAAATTATTTCCATTTCTTTTTCTAAACTTAAATAATTTAATGATGTTACAATCTCCCATCTGTCTAACTGGGCCTGATTAATTTGTTGTGTTCCAGTATACAATCCAGATGTATCACCTAATCCAATAGTATTTGCAGTTGCAAATAATCGAAAATATTTGTTTTGTTTTACTACTTTATTTTTGTCAAGGAGTGTAAAAAAACCGTCACTTTCTAAAATTCTTTGTAGTACGAACATAACATCACTTCTTCCAGCATCGTATTCGTCAAAGACTAATGCCACAGAAGACTGAAATGCCCACGGCAATATACCTTCTTGAAATTGAGTAACTTGTTTGCCATCTTTTAAAACAATTGCGTCTTTGCCAATTAAATCTATTCTACTTATATGAGAATCAAGGTTTATTCTTACACATGGCCAATTCAATCTTGCTGCAATTTGAGTAATATGAGTGGACTTTCCAGTACCGTGATATCCATGAACAATTACCTTTTTGTTATGTAAAAATCCACTTAGGATTGCAAGTGTAGTATCACGGTCAAATTTATAATCTTTATCTATTTCTGGAACAAATTCATTTTTTTTAGAAAATGCTTTAACTTCCATATCACTTTCTATCCCAAAAGTTTGTTTAACTGATAAATTTATATCTGGCTCTATATTTAAATTAGTTGTCAATTTTTTCCCTATAAGTATTTTTGAGTTGAGTATAAGCTAAAGTTATTATTTTTAATTTATCCTCTAATTTTTTATTTCCAGCATTCATATCAGGGTGAAATTTTTTGACAAGTTTTTTGAATTTTTCTTGTACTTTTTCCCATTTTAGACCTACATCAATACCTAAAATACTAAAGGCTTTTATATCATAATGATTAAATTTAAATTTATTCATATGGTTAAATTCGTTATTAATTTTAAATTTATCCATTTCATCTTTTAAAGCATCATTCCATAATATTTTAAAAAAATTATCAGAAGACCCAAAACTTTGAGTTGGTTTGTGCCAGACCATATCGGATTTTAAAAACTCCATTATTTGATGATCATTCATTCCTGAAAAATAATTCCATTTTTTGTTGAATTCTTTTACATGTTCTAAACATAGTAGTCTGAAATTTTTACTATTATCTCTCTCTTTTGGAGCCTTATATTTGCCTTCCTCAGAACAATTATTCCAATCACAAATATTTTTCATGTTATATATTACTTTAAAATATGGATATAAATCAACTTTCTGAAATTGTAAAAAAAAAAATTTTAGATAACAAATTAATTGATTATGTAGAATTAGAGGACAAATCATTCTTACATAGAAATCATAAAACTAATAATCGAAATAAATTTCATATTAAACTTAAGATAAAGTCAGAAAAACTTAAGAATATGGGCCGAATTCAATCTAATAAACTTATATTTAGAATATTAGAAAACGAAATGAAAAAATATATTCATTCTTTACAAATATTTTTTCTTTAATTCAGAAATAAGAAATTTCCTTAATGAATTTTGTTTTATTTGATAGTTTATTTTTATACTTCCAAAATTTTGAATTAAAATAATATTTATATCTTTTGAATTATTTTTTTTATCAGATTTCATGAAAGATATAATTTTATTAATATCTTTTTCTCTGAAAAGTTGTTTAAAATTTTTATTTAATGGAATTTTATCTATATGATTTTTAATTAATCTATAAGTTTTATTTTTCATCAATTTATGTTGACGACTAAACTCTAAAGCATTATTAATTCCAATTATCACAGCTTCACCATGATTTAGTTTATTAGAAAAGCCTAAATGAGATTCATAAGCATGAGCAAAAGTATGCCCTAAATTAAGAACTTTTCTTAATTTTTTTTCCATTTCATCTTTTTGAACAATTTTTTTTTTTAGATTACAGCTGTTTAAGATTGCATTTCCTATAAAAGGTTGTTTTAAATTAATTATGTCATTGAAATTATTATCCAAGTAATTAAATTTTTTAAAATTATCTAACAAACTACTTTTAAGCATTTCTGCATAACCACAAATTATTTCTCTTGAATTTAAAGATTTAAGTACATCTATATCTGAAACAACCAGTTCTGGTTGGTAAAAGCTTCCTACAAGATTTTTACCATAAGAATTATTTATTCCGGTTTTACCCCCAATTGATGAATCCACTTGAGAAAGTAAAGTTGTTGGAATATTTATAAATTTAATTCCTCTTTTATAATTGCTTGCACAATATCCTGTTACATCTCCAGTAATACCTCCTCCAAAAGCAATCAGACAGTCATCCCTATTAAATCTATTTTTAAATAAAATATTTTGAATTAAATCGACGTTTTTTTGGTTTTTATTTTTTTCATTAGCATTAAAAATATGTGTTTTTTTTACATCAGATTTTATATTTTTAATTAACTTTGACTTAAATTTTAGTGGAATATTTTTATCAATAACAATTAAAATTTTAGAAAATGATAATTTTTGAGACAACAAAATTTTATTTATTTTATCAATTAATTTAGATCCTATAAATATAGAGTATTTTTTCGTTTTTGATTTAATTAGTATTTTATGAGTTTTCATAAATATTTATAATTTTTTCTACAATTTGTTTCTTATCTAATTTATCACAATTAATTTTGTAGTCAGATAAATTATACATACTTGATCTTATAGTGATTAATTTTTGTAATTCCGAGCTACCCAATTTTATTGCCAATGGTCTTTTTTTGCTATTTTTGATCCTATTAATTAATGTTTCGTTTTTCCAATTAAGCCATATAGAAATACAATTTTTTAGAACATATTTTCTAATACTTGGATTGATATAACCGCCCCCACCCAAAGCAATGACTTTACCATCTAATTTTAAATATTTTAAAGAAATGACTTCTTCAATATTTCTAAAATATTTTTCACCATTTTTTTTAAAAATTTCAGAAATAGTTTTTTTTTCTAATTCTTCAATTTTATTGTCAGTATCAACAAATTCAAATTCTAGTTTTTTTGACAATATTTTTCCAATTGAGGATTTTCCAGACCCCATCATACCTACCAAAACTAAATTTTTATTTATTTTCATGAGTTTCTATATTGAAATAACACAAATTTGTCGTATTTTTGAAATTACTTAAATTATATGCAATTTACAAAAAAAACAAGCTCAGGAAAACTTACAGCAATAGGTAAATTTTTAATAAAAATTATTTTAGTATTTTTTGTTATTTTTTTAGGAATAATCTTGGTTTCTAAAATTGACTTTCCTGCCCCAAATAAAAAAATTGAAAAAATCATACCTAATGAAAATTTTAAAACTATTAAGTAAATTTTTTATAATATTATTTCTATCTAGTATTATTGTTAAAACAGCAATTTCAAATGAACCTGTTGATATTTGGAATATTGAAAAAAAAGAAAATGTTATTGAAGAAAAATTAATAAAAAATAAAAAAAATGCTGAAAATGAAAATATTCAAGAAATAAAAATTATAGATAAAAATCAAAATATAATTGTTAATAATTCATTGGCCACAAATGATGTGAAGCTAGCAGGCTTGTATGATCCAGCTGAAAATGGATTATCAATTGATATGTGGTCTAATAGTAATGGAAAAGAGATAAAATTGTTTTTAGAAAATCTCAATTCAAAAAAATTATCAAACTTTTCAGAAAAAATATTAGATGTTGCTTTACTTACAAATTCATATCTGCCTTCAAATAATATTTCAAGTGAAGAATTCTTAAATTATAAATTTCAGTACTTGATAAAAAAAAAAGATTTTAATTTAATTAAAAATTTTATAATTAAAAACCCTTCAATAAAAGATAATGAAAAATTAATACGTTTTTATACTGATTATTATTTATCAAACTCTCAATTAGACAAGTCATGCGATATTTTTGAACATGTGAAGATAGTCACAGACGATTACTTAAATAATTTTAAAATTTATTGCTTAATAGAACAAGGCAAAAAAGAAGAAGCGCAACTTTTATTTGACCTTAAGTCTGAATTTGGGGATTTAGATGAATTTTTTTTAAATAAATTTAATATTTTAATGGGTTATGAAAAAAAAGATGAATTAATTTCTGACAAAAATATATTTAAATTACATATATCACATAAAACAAATAAAAATTTTTCATATGAACCAAACATTGATACACCAAAGTATATATGGAAATATTTATCTACTTCCAATTTATTAAAAGATTCTGAATTAATAAATATAGAAAATTCTGATCAAGTTAAATTAATAGAGACAGCCACAAATGAAGGAGCTTATGAAGAACAAGAATTATTTGATTTATATAAAAGATTCCAATTTGATTTTAATCAATTAATAAACGTAAAAGATTCTTATAAACTTCTTCCAGATTATCAAGGAAGAGCTCTTATTTATCAAAGGCTATTATTAACGTCTGATAGTTCTTTTAAAATTGATTTATCTTACATGTTGCATAAATCTTTTGCTGAATCTAATTTATCTAATGCATTTGATGAAGAATTATCAAAAATATTAAAATCAATTAATGAGAATAAAATTCCATCTAATTTTACTACATTTTATTTAAAAAATATAGAATCTGAGAAAGAAAAAGAATTAAGAATTAAATTTAACAATAAAATTTTTCATCAATCTAAGTTATTGAATTATTTTTTAAATAAGACAAGTCTTCCAAAAGTAGAAAAAGAAGCCAATGATCTGTTAAAAAAAATAAAAAAAAATAAAAAATATTCTTTTTCAAAGAAAGATATTATGATGATAGAATCTTTAAAATCTGATGGTGTTCAAATTTTAAAAAAATACGATAAATTGTATGAACATAAGCAAAATCTTCCAGTTGAAATCAATTCTATGATAGTAAATGGAGAAACTGGCCTAATACTGCTTAAAATAGCTGATTTAATAGGAGAAGATAAATTAGAAGATATAGATTTAGAATCTTTAAGTTTTATAGTTGGTATTTTCAATGAATTAAATACAATTAATTTAAGAAATGAAATCTTATTAAAAGTTCTTCCTTTAAAAGTTTAAATAATATTATAAAATTGGTTATGACAATTAAAACTATCATTACAGAACCAAATAAAATTTTGAGGCAAAAATCTTTACCTGTTAGAGAGATAGGTAGAGAAGAACAAAGATTAATGGATGATATGATAGAAACGATGTACGATGCAAAAGGAATTGGTCTTGCGGCAATTCAGATAGGCATTCCAAAAAGAATAATAGTTATGGATATTTCAAAAAATGATGAAAAAAATAATCCAATGTATTTTGTAAATCCAATAATAAAAAATAAAAATTCTGAAACTTCTACTTATGAAGAAGGATGCTTATCTGTCCCAAACTTTTTTGCTGAAGTAGATAGACCAAAAAAATGTGATGTCGATTATCTAGATTATAATGGTAAAAAAAAAATATTAAAAGCCGAGGGATTATTAGCTACTTGCATTCAACATGAGATGGATCATTTAGAAGGAGTTTTATTTATTGATTATTTATCAAAATTAAAAAAAACAATGATTGTTAAAAAATTATCAAAAAAAAAAGATAGACCAGATAGAATTATTGTTTAACAATGTATAAAAAAATTGTTTTTATGGGGACCTCATATTTTGCAGTTCCTATTCTAAAATCATTGTATCAAAACGGATATCCAATTTCCGTTGTTTATACTCAGCCACCTAAAAAATCTAATAGAGGTCAAAAGTTAAATAAATCACCAATAAATTTATTTTCTGAAAATATAAGCCTAGAAGTCAGAATTCCTCAAACTTTAAAAAACAACAATGAGGAAGAGTTGTATTTAAGTGAACTAAAACCCGATATAATTGTAGTAGTTTCCTACGGTCAAATTATACCAAAAGACTTATTAAAAATTCCTAAGTATGGATTTTTAAATGTTCACGCTTCTCTATTACCAAAATGGAGAGGGGCGGCTCCTATTCAAAGATCAATAATGAATTTAGACAATGAGACTGGAATTAGCATGATGAAAATAAATGAAAATTTAGATGAAGGTCCAGTTTGCAATCAATATTTATTAAAAATTTCTAAAAAAATGAATTCAGAAGAATTATCTGAAAAATTGTCACTACTAGCTGCAGAAAAAATTTTAGACATTTTAGATAATATTTATAATGATAATATAAAATTTAAAGATCAAGATCATTCAAAAGCAACCTACGCAAAAAAAATTAAAAAAATTGAAGGAAAAATTAATTGGGATGAGAATGCAGATAAAATAATTGGAAAAATAAATGGACTTTATCCATTTCCAGGAGCTTTTTTTTCTTTTAATGGAGAAAGATATAAAATATTAAAAGCAGAGAGATCTCACACAAATGGTAAAGCCGGAAGTATAATCAGTGATGATTTTGAAATATGCTGTGGAGAAGGATCAATAAAAGTATTAACTATTCAGCGAGAAGGCAAAAGAGTACAACAAATTAAAGAATTTTTACTTGGTACCCAAATAAAAAAAGGTGACAATATTGCTTAATGTTTAGATATCAAATTTTAATTGAATATGATGGAACTTCATATGTGGGCTGGCAAATTCAAAAAAAAGGAAAATCAATTCAAAAAACAATTCAATCAACTTTATCAAAATTATTGAAGCAAAAAATTAAATTATATGGATCAGGCAGAACAGATGCAGGAGTTCATGCATTAGAGCAATCGGCTCATTTTGATGTAAAAAATAAAATTAAAAATATTGATAAATTAATTAAATCTTTAAATTTTTTTTTAAATCATAAAATGATATCAATAATTAACATTAAAAAGAAAAAAATTAATTTTCACGCAAGACATTCAGCTAAAGAAAGAATATATTTATATATAATTCAAAATAGACTCTCACCTTCGACTTTAAACAAAGATAAAGAATGGCATATTAAAAAAAAATTAGATATAAAATTAATTAAAGAGGGATCTAAAAAGCTAATTGGAAAACATGATTTTTCTACATTTAGATCATCTAGTTGTGGTGCAAAAAGTCCAATAAGAACTATTAATAAAATTATAGTTAGGAAGTCAAAAAATCGAATTAAATTTAAATTTAAATCTAAATCTTTTTTAAAAAATCAGGTTAGATCAATGGTTGGATGTTTAAAATACCTTGGCGAGAAAAAATGGAATTTAAGAAAATTTCAGAAAATTATTAAGAATAAAGATAGAAAAAGAGTTGCACCTCCTGCGCCTGCGTGTGGTTTATATCTTGAAAAAATTATCTATTAACGCTTAAACTTTTTTTGAATTTTTTATTAATTCTCCAACGACTTTCCATTCTTACAATATAACCACAGCAATTTTTAGATTTACATTTGCAAGGAAATTGTTTGTAATCTGAATCATAACTAAAACCATAATCGCAAGTTAATTCCTCACCTTTTTTAATTTCTTTAACTGAGCTTACCCAAAGTTTTAATCCTTTTCCCTCGTATTCACAATTATTTGAACAAGAATGATTAATCAAACGAGCTGTATTCCATGAAACATCTCCATCTAGATCGTATCTACTATTTAAATTAAATAAATAAATCGGTTTTGAATTATCAAACTTATCAGAATTTTCAGTTTGTTTTTTTGTAATAATTTTTCCAACATAATCTATAATTTTGGTACCTGCTTTAATATCTTTAGCGGCATAAAGTCCATGTCCTTTTCTATCAATGTTAGATTTTTTAACTTTGTATAATTTCATATAGGATCTATTAATGCTTAAATTAATATTTTCAATTAAATTCTAACAGTGCGTTAACATGTTCATTTGAGCTATCAGCTAGTGCATTTAAATCGTAGCCACCTTCTAATATTGAAACTATTTTTCCAAAATTAAATTTTTTTGTTGATTCCAAAGTTCTTTTGGTTATCTCATAAAAATCTTTTGAATTTAAATTGAATTGTGCCAATGGATCATCTTTGTGAGCATCAAATCCTGCAGAAAACAGCACAAATTGAGGTTTAAATTCAATTAATTTTTTAATAACATAATTATATGCATTCAAATATTCCTCCGAACTAGTACCTGCTGGTAATGGAATATTAAATATATTATTAAATTTACCTTTTTCATTTTCTTTTCCAGTTCCAGGATAATAAGGGTACTGATGTGTAGATATGTATAAAACTTTTTCATTTTCATAAAAAATATTTTGGGTTCCATTTCCATGGTGAACATCAAAATCAATAATCGCTATCTTGTTATAACTATAATTATTAATTAAGTACTTAGCCCCAACTGCAACATTGTTATAAATACAAAAACCCATAGCCTTATCTTTTTCTGCATGGTGTCCTGGAGGTCTTACAGCACAAAAAGCATTATTAAATTTTTTGTTTTCTACTCCATCTATTGCAGAGATAATTGAGCCAACAGCATCTTCAGTAGCCTTTTTGCTTCCTGGAGAAACAATTGTGTCCCCGTCAAGAAAATTTAATCCTTTTATAGGAAAAGATTTCTTTACATCAGAAATGTATTTAGAAGTATGAGTTACATTCAATAATGACTCATCAAATTTTTTACTTTTGTCCCAAATTAAATTCTTATTTTTTTTTAAATTATTAATAATTGTAGTGACTCTATCTGGTTTTTCAGGATGCCCACTTCCGGTTATATGGTCAATAGATGTATTGGAAGTTATAATTGCTGTGCTCATGCAAAATAATTATCCAATATATTATAATATATTTTAGATAATTTTTTCATATCATAAATTGAAGTTCGCTCATCAACCATGTGTATTGTTGTATTTCTTAAGCCCAATTCTAATCTTGGAATTGAGCCCAGGAATCTAGAGTCACTTGTGCCTCCTCTGCAATTTAATTTTGCTGAATTTCCTGTAATTTTTTTAACAATATTATTCACCATGTGTATTTCTTTGTTTGGTTTGGTATAAAAAGCCTCACCACTAATTTTATATTCTATTTTTGTTTTACATTTTTCTTTTTTTGCAACTGGATTAATTATTTTATTTAGCTTTTTCTTTAAAGTAGATGATTTGTGTTTTGAGTTAAATCTTACATTAAATTTTGCGCTTGCGGATTGAGGCACAACATTTTCTGACAAGTTATCTACATTGATTTTTGTAAACTCTAAATTCGATGGAGGCATAAATTCTGTACCATTATCTAGAGGTGCACTTTTTAATCTTGCAATTATTTTTGCTAGAGCAGTACATGGATTAATATATGACCCATAAAATGCTGAGTGACCACTTTTGCCATACACAGTTATTGTTCCATTCATAGAACCACGTCTCCCAATTCTTATCTCGTCACCAATAGATTTATTTGAAGATGGTTCAGCAATAATTGAAAAATCTATTTTTTCACCTTTTCTTTTAAGATATTTAATAATTGCTGGTGTTCCTAATCCAGTTGTCTCCTCATCCGCAGCAATAATAATTGAAATAGATCCTTTAAATTTTTTATTTTTAATAAAGCTACTAATTGCACTTATGAAGCAGGCTATCCCACCTTTCATATCTTGAGATCCTCTGCCGTTTAAATATCCTTTTCTTATAACACCTTTAAATGGTGGAATTTTCCAATTATTTAGGTTTGCAACTACATCAGTATGTCCTAAAAAATTTATATGAGGTTTTGATTTACCAAATTTAGCATATAAATTTAAGGCATGTTTTGAACCAGTTCCTTTTGATTTAATTATTTTACAACTAAAACCAATTGTGGATAATTTTTTGGATAAAAATTTCATTATACCTTTGTCTTCAGTTTTAACTGTTGGAAATCTTATTAGCTCTTGAGCTAATTGTAATTCATTGTAAGTTTTCATAAGTCTATTCTCTTAAAAGATCGTTTATAGAAGTTTTAGATCTAGTTTTTTCATCAACTTGTTTAATTATAACTGCACAATATAAAGAGGGTGCGTTTGGATTATTTTTATCTGGCAAAGATCCAGGCACAACTACAGAATATGGTGGTATCTTACCGTAAGCTATTTCACCAGTTTTTCTATTAACAATTTTTGTTGATTGACCAATATACATCCCCATACTTAAAACCGACCCCTCTCCAACTATTACACCTTCAACAACTTCGGACATAGCGCCTACGAAAACATTATCTTCAATAATAGTTGGTAATGCTTGAGCGGGTTCCAATACGCCACCAATTCCAGATCCAGCTGATATATGGCAGTTCTTACCTATTTGACAACAGCTTCCTGCACGCGAAAATGTATCAAGCATAGTACCTTCATCAATGTAAGCACCTATATTAACATAGCACGGCATAAGAACAGCATTCTTTCCAATGAAGGAGCCCGGACGCACTGGACTATTGGGAGTCATTCGGAAACCAGCGGCTTCATGTTGTTCTTTTGTCCAGTTTGCAGTTTTACCTTTTAATAAATGTGCTTTATCATACCAACTGCTATATGGCCCACTTAAATTTTCCATTGGATAAATTCTAAAACTTAACATTATAGCTTTTTTTAGATGTTGATGAGTTATCCACTCACCATTAATTTTTTCTGCAACACGTGACTTGCCACTATCTAAATCTCTAATAACCCTGTTAATTGCATCTTTTATTGCTTGATCTGAATTCTGATTTACTTTTTCTTTATTTTCCCAAGCTTCGTTTATAATTTTTTCAATATCGTTCATAATATTATTCTTCTTTTAATAACCTTATTTTTTTTAAAAATAAAGCAAGATTATTAATTTTATAATCAATCACATCTTTATATTTATCTATGTCATTAATTGGCTGATCATTAATAAACCAAATTTTTGTCATATTTTTTGCTGTATCAGAAGAGAGGTTTTTGGCAATATCTTCTATATAAACAGTTTCTTCGTTAGTAGGAATTTGAAACTTGTCGCACATTAATTTAAGTGACTCGGGGTTAGGTTTTGGTTTAAATTTAAAATCAACAATATCCATGATTTTTCCATCAAATAGATCATCAATGCCTATTTTTTTCATACAATTAATAGCATGTTCCTTGCTGCCATTAGTTGCACAATACATTTTTATGTCTAATTTTAATAGTTCTTCTCTAAGTTCCGAATCCTCTTCAAGACAGTCATAATTGATATTGTGAACATACTTAAGGAACTCTTCTGCTTTTATCAAATCTGGATAATTTTTCATTAATCCATTCAAGGAAGTATCATATTTATAAAAATATTTTGTTTGAATTTCTTTAGCTACAACTTTATCAATATTAAGTTTAAGGGCGATAAAATCTGTCATTCTGTTAGAAACTTGAGAAAATAAAGTTTTTAAATATTTTGGATGATATACGCATCCATCCATATCTAAAATTAGGTATTTTGCCCTTTTAAGATCTTTCATTTTTTAATTATTTTCTAATTAAAGTACCAGATCCTTTGTCTGAGAATAATTCAAATAAAATAGAATGTGGTTTTTTTCCATTTACAATTACAACACCAGTTACACCATTTTCTACAGCATCTATACAGGTGTTAATTTTTGGTATCATTCCGCCAGAAATAATTCCTTCATCTAGCATTCTTTTTGCAATATCAGAATTTATTTCTAAAATTAATTTATTATTTTTATCAAGCACTCCTTCAACATCTGTCATTAATAATAATCTTCTAGAATTTATTTCTTTCGCAATTGCTCCTGCCGCTATATCTGCATTTATATTGTAAATTTTTCCATCATCACCGATTCCTAATGGAACAACAATTGGAACTTTTTTTTTTCTAACTATATTTATAAGAACTTCTTTATTTATTTCTTTTGGTATACCCACAAATCCAAGTTCTTCTTTTTCTGGAACAATTTTAATTATATTTCCATTTTTGGGAGTTACCGATTGTGCATTTGCTTCTTTGTTATTTATATTATTTAAGATTTCAACATTTAACTCTAGCAAAGCTTCTTCAACAATTTTAATTATTTTTTCACCAGTAACTCTTAAACCATTTATAAATTTTGAATCTATATTTTGTTTATCAAGTTTTTTTTTAATATTTTTGCCACCACCATGTACAACTATAGCAGACAATCCTAATTTATTAATTACTGATATATCTTCTATAAATTGATTAAATAATTTTTCATCGAGCAATACTGAACCACCACATTTAATTACTATGATTTCATTTAAATACTTATCAATATATTTTTTTACTTCTTGAATAGATGGACCATTTTTGGGTAAAATTTTTTCTATTTCCATTTATTGAACTGTTTTAACCGTTGTTCTTTTCATAATTACATACTGTTGCGCCATAGTAAGTACATTATTTATTGTCCAGTAAATAACCAAACCTGAAGGGAAAGGAGCCAAAATTACCGTTAAAAATAATGGAAAGAACATAAATATTTTTGCCTGAATAGGATCTGGTGGTGTCGGATTTAATTTTTGTTGTAACCACATTGAAACACCCATAAGGCAAGGCCAAACACCAATCAGTAAAAAAGATGGCGGATCCCATGGTATCAATCCAAATAAATTAAAAATAGAAGTTGGATCTCTTTCGCTTAAATCTTTTATCCAACCAAAAAAAGGCTGATGCCTCATTTCAATAGTAACGAATAATACTTTGTATATAGCAAAGAAGAAAGGAATCTGAATAAAAATTGGCAAGCAACCACTTACAGGGTTTACTTTTTCTTTTTTATATAATGCCATCATTTCTTGTTGTAATTTCATTTTATCTTCTTTGTGAAGTTCTTTTAATCTCGTCATTTCAGGCTGAAGAACTTTCATTTTAGCCATTGATCTAAATGAGTAATTTGCAAGTGGAAAGAATGCCAATCTTATACAGACAGTTATAAGAATTATTGCTATCCCAAAATTGCCAGTCAGTTCAAAGAAATATTGGATAGCAAAAAATAAGGGCTTAACTATAAAATAAAACCAACCCCAATCAATTGCCAAATCATATTTACTAATATTTAGACTTTCTGCATAACCGTCAATAACATCCACTTCTTTTGCGGCTATAATAATTTTAATTTTATTTGATTTAGACTGATTTGCACCTACTTCAGTTACATTTGTTTCAATGAAATTGGCTCTAAACTTATTTTTATAATCAAATTCAGCTCTAAATTTTTTTTTGTCTTCTGGCACTAAGCTTGTTATCCAATATTTATCTGTAATACCTAGCCAACCTGTTTCTGCATTAACTGAATATTTTTTTTCTTCAATATCGTCATAATCCTCTTCAATAAGTTGCTCATCAAATACACCGAGCATACCTTCATGCAAAATGTAAAAATTAGTTACTTCTGGTGCTTCATTTCTTATAATCTGACCATAGGTATAAAAATTGTAAGTTTTGTCAGAGTTATTTATTATAGTTTGATCAACAGTAAATAAATATTGATTATCAATACTTATTTTTTTTTCAAACTTAATATTATCATTATTGGTCCAAATTAATTTAACTGGTGAACCAGGAGTTAGTTTATTACTTCCTTCAATTTCCCATATTGTTTTAGAATTTGGAATTTCTATATTTTTATTTGTTGTTACCCATCCAGTCTCTACATAATATCCATTTTGAACTTTTCTAGGATTTAATAGAACAATATTATCTTTTCCATTTAACGTTTTGGTATATTTTTTAAATGTTAAATCGTCTATTGAACTTCCTGTTAAAGATATTGATCCTTTAATATTGTTGTTTTCAAATAAAATTCTTTTTTCTTCACTTATAGCTTCTTTTCTAGAAATTTTAGAAACCTGTTCATTTTGCTCAATGCTAGGAGCATCAGTACTTTCACTAGTAATATTTTTTTCTGATTGAATTTGTTTTCTTTCTTGTGGTGTAGGCGCAAAAAACAAACTATAGAGAATTATGACTGCTGCACTTAAAGATATTGCTGCGATGATATTTTTTGTATCCATTTTTATTTACTTTTCTTTTTTACAGGATCAAAACCTTCGCCTCCCCCTAAAAATTTAATTGGGTGACAAGATAAAATTCTTTTAGTTCCTTTTATTGTTCCTTTAAAAACGCCTTCTTCTTCTAAACTATCTATAAAATATTCAGAGCAAGTCGGCAAATATCTGCAATTATTACCTAAGTAAGGTGATATAAAAATTTTATATAATTTAATAAATTTAATTAATATGTATTTAATTGATTTCATTATTTTATTTTTTCAAAATCATTAAATAATGTCTGCTTAATATTTTCATACGGTTCATTTAAAACCGATATTTTTGCAATTAATAAATAGCAGTATTTTAAATTAAGATCTATTTTTTTCGCAGCATCATTCATGATGTTTCTAAGTCTTCTTTTTATTTTATTTCTCTTTATGGCGTTACCAATTTTTTTTTTTGCTACAAAACTTATATTTAATTTTTTGTGATCCTTATCAGATAATTTTTTGAAGAAAATTGTTAAATATTTGTTAGAGATTTTTTTTCCACTAAGAATTGATTTAAAATCTTCGTTTTTCGAAAGACTATTTATCTTACTTTTCATTAAACCGTAAGTTTTTTTCTTCCTCTTGATCTTCTTCTTCTTATTAATTTTCTTCCACCTTTTGTCTTCATTTTAGATCTGAATCCATGTCTTCTTTTTCTTACTTTTCTGCTTGGCTGATATGTGCGTTTCATTGTTTGTTATTTATTGTTAAATTTCGGTAGTTATACAAATATATATATATAAGTACAGTGATTTTTAATAAGTTTAAAGTCTATGAAAAAAGAAAAAAAGATAAAAATTTTTTTAGGGTCAACTTATATTCTTATAATTGTAAGTTTTTTATGGGTATTTTTTGATAATTTTTCCCTAAGTGAAATTAGTAGTTACGAATTTTTTAAATATAATATTGAGTTTTTCAATCAACTTAAAAACAAAAATTTTTTTCTAATAAGTTTAGTTTTTTTTATTTTTACAATAATTTGGGTTTTGCTTCTAGGATTTGGATCCCCAATATTACTTTTGTCAGGATTCATTTTTGGAAAATGGTTTGGGTCTATTTATGCAATTTTAAGTTTATCTATTGGAGCAACTTTACTTTATATTTTTGCAAACTATTTTCTTAAAGATTTGATAGAAGAAAAATTTTCGAAAAGATTTTCTAATTTAAATGAAAAGTTTAAAAAAAATGAATTTACATTCTTTTTGATTTACAGGTTTGTTGGAGGGATACCTTTTTTTATTTCAAATATTTTACCAACTATTTTTAATGTAAGGTTAAAAAACTTTTTTTTTGGATCTATAATTGGAATGTTTCCTCAAATATTTGTTGGCGTTTCTCTCGGTGCCGGTTTAAATGAAATAATCCAAAAAAATATTGAACCCCCGTCTTTGATAGAACTTTTATTTTCGCCAGAAATTTATATTCCAATTGTTGCTTTTGTAATATTATTGATAGCTGCGATAATTATTAAAAAAATTTTTTATTAAAATTAGCGGTGCCCCCACCCAGAATTGAACTGGAAACTCATCCTTACCATGGATGTGTTATACCATTTAACTACAGGGGCTATAATTAAATTAGTGTATAAAATTATAATTTTCAAATTATTGCCTTAATTTTTTTTAAAAATAAGTTATATCTATTTAAAGGAAATGCCATGGGAATTCATTATGACTATAAATCTACTAGAGGAGCAAAAGCTATGGAGAAGCAAGCAAAACGTCAAAAAAAGCTTGCTGACAAAAAAGCTAAGCGTGAAGCAAAACAAGGATCTCCAAAAAATGAAGAAAATAAATCAATTCCTCTAGATCAGGTAATTACATTAGATCATCTTACAAATCCTGATAAAAAGTAAATTTATGAACTCAAAGAAGGATAAATTTAGCAAACTTGAAATTGCATTAAAAAAAAATTTAAAAAAAAGAAAAAATTTCCAAAAAAAAAATAAAAAAAACAATAAATAATAATGTCTATTCAGCCCGATTCATGGATTAAAAAAATGTGTATAGAACATAAAATGATAGATCCATTTATAGACCATCAAGTTTCAGAGGGGAAAATATCATACGGTCTAAGTAGCATGGGATATGATGTAAGAATTTCTGATGAATATAGAATTTTTACTAATGTAAATTCATCTTTAGTTGATCCAAAAAATTTTTCAGATGATAACTTCATTGAAAAAAAAGGACCTTATTGCATTATTCCTCCAAATTCCTTCGTGCTAGCAAAGACTGTTGAATATTTTAGAATACCCAAAGATGTTTTATGTATTTGTGTAGGTAAAAGTACGTATGCTAGAACAGGAATTATTTGCAATGTTACCCCAATAGAAAATGAGTTTGAAGGTAATATTGTGATTGAGTTATCAAATACAACGCCAAATCCTGCAAAAATATATTCAAATGAAGGAATAGCTCAATTTTTATTTTTTAAATCTAAAGTACAGCCTGAAACAACATATAAATCAAAGAACGGTAAGTACCAAGGGCAAACAACAATTCAGGTAGCTAAAATAAAATAAATGGATAAGCTTTTGATTAAAGGTCCTTGTAAAATTAAAGGACAAGTCATCATATCTGGTAGTAAAAATGCAGCTTTACCAATTTTAGCATCAACCATTCTTTTTGATAAAACAGTAACAATTGAAAATCTTCCAAGAGTTAGAGATGTAGATACTATGCTAAGCCTACTAAAATCACTTGGATCTAAGATTCAATTTTTTAATAATAAAAAAACAGTAAAAATAACAAAAAATAAAAAAAAGAAAATATATGCACCTTACTCTCTAGTTAAAACTATGAGAGCAGGAATTTTGGTTTTAGGACCAATGATTGCAAAATATCATAAATCTGTAACATCATTGCCTGGCGGATGTTTAATTGGAGCTAGGCCAGTAAATTATCATTTGAATGCGTTAAAAAAACTAGGAATGAAATATAAAATTAAAAAAGGTTATATACATGCAAATTCAAATGGAAAACTTAAAGGAACAAATTTTAAATTTTCAAATATAAGTGTTGGGGCGACAGAAAACTCCATTATTGCTGCTTGTCTTGCAAGAGGAAAAACTATTTTAAAAAATTGTGCAATAGAACCAGAGATAAAAGATTTAACAAACTTTCTTAAATCAGCAGGTGCAAAAATTAAATGGATAGGAAAAAGAACTGTACAAATAGAAGGAGTAAAATCACTAAATAGTATTAAATATTCAATTATGGGAGACAGAATAGAAGCAGGAACTTTTTGTGTGGCAGCAGCTCTAACTAAAGGAAACTTGTTAATTAAAAATTTTGACTCAAATTTAATTCAAACAGAATTAAATCTTTTAAAAAAAATTGGTTCGAAAATAAAAACTCTTAAGAAAGAAATTTATATAAAAGGACCAAATAAAATTAAAAATATAAATAATATTATAACAAAAGAATATCCAAATTTTCCTACGGATTTACAGGCACAATTTATGGTTTTATTATGCAAGGCTAACGGACGAAGCACAATTACAGAAAGTATTTTTGAGAATAGATTTATGCACGTAGCAGAACTTAGAAGGCTAGGTGCAAAAATAATAATTAAAGAAAACAAGGCTATAATAGAAGGAAATACAGAATTTTTAGCTGCCGAGTTAATGTCTAGTGATTTAAGAGCATCTGTAGCATTAGTTCTTGCGGCCATGGTTGCAAAAGGTCAATCAGTGATAAACAGAATTTATCATTTAGATAGAGGATATGAGAGAATAGAAAATAAACTTAGAAAAATTGGAGTAAATATTAAAAGATTATCTTAATGGATAAAAATTTTTTTAAAAAAATCATCGCTCAATCTCCAGAAGATTTACAAATAATATCAGCATGTTGTTCAGAAGCCAAAGTGAAAGCATCAGAAATAAAATTTCTTCCTTCAAATAAAATATTTTTATTATCAGTGATAAGATTTGATAAAGAAAATGATAATAATAGCTCAATAAATAGCATTATTAAATTTGAATTTATTGAATCATCTAAATCTAAAAACATAGATCAAAATAATCCCAATATTTTATTGGAATTGCTTGCTATAGATATTTTTAAAAAAGAACAAAATTTTGAAATTACTCTATTATTTTCAAAAAATAGATTTATAACTCTCACAACTGAAGTTATTGAGGCAACCTTAGAAGATCAAAAAATAGAAGATGATAAAAATAATTAATTGCAAAAATAAAAAGTATAAAGACAAATTAAAATTATTTTTAGAAAGAAGAAGATCTGGAAAAATTGTTGATACTTCAATAGTTTCTAAAATAATAAATGATATTAAAAAAAATAAACTTAAAGCTTTAATTAAATATGAAAAGAAATTTAGCAAAAACACAAAAATCAAGCCAACTAAAGGAGAAATAAAGCAATCGATTAAAACTTTAGATCCAAAGATAAAAAAAGCTATAGATTTTGCTTATTCAAGAATATTTAAATTTCACTCTTTGCAAAAACCAAAAAATATAAAATATGTAGATAAATTTAAAAATAGAATTGAATATAAAAATATTCCAATTCAAAAAATTGGAGTTTACGTACCTGAAAATTTACCTTCAACATTATTAATGAATGTTATACCAGCTAAAATTGCTGGAGTTAAAAAAATTGTAGTTGCTAATCCGATATTTAATAGAAATTTAAACTCAGCTGTAATGTATGCTGCAAAAAAATGTGGTGTTAATGAAATTATTACTTGTGGTGGTGCCCAAGCAATTGGAAGTTTGGCCTATATTCAAAAAGTAAACAAAATTATAGGGCCAGGCAATGACTATGTTGCAAAGGCAAAACAATTAGTGTTTGGAGATGTCGGAATAGAAGGTATGATTGCAGGTCCTTCGGAAATTTGTATTGTTGCAGATAATAAAACACAACTTAATGAGATTTCTACTTCAATATTAGGACAATCAGAGCATGGCGAAAATTCTCAAAGTATACTAGTAACAAAATATAAAGACTTAATTAACAAAGTCCAAAGAGATCTCAAAATTAATTTAACAAAATTATCTAGAAAAAAAACTATTTCAAAAAGTTTAAAAAATCATGGTCTTATTGTATTATGTCAAAACGATAATCAAATTATAGATGTAGTTAATGAGATTGCACCCGAACATCTAGAATTAAATATTTCTAATTATAAAAAATATATTAGTAAAATTTATAATTCTGGCAGTATTTGTATTGGAAAATATAGTCCTATGGCTGTTACTGATTATAATGCAGGAAGCAATCATACTTTACCAACACTAGGATCTGCAAAATTTTCCTCTGGTCTAAACTTGAGCGAATTTTATAAAAAAATTAGCTATATAACTCTTTCAAAAAAAGGAGTTGAAAAAATTGGTGAAAGTGCGATACATCTTGCAAATTATGAAAGCCTGACGGCTCATATGTTAAGTATAAGATCTAGAATAAGGAGAAAGTAAATTTGTCAAAACAAGATGTCTTGCAATTCAAGGGGAAGGTTGTTGAGATTTTAAAAAATGCTCAATTTCGAGTTTTATTGGAAAATGGGCATACTATAACTGCACACACAGCAGGAAAGCTCAGAAAAAATCGTATACGAATATTAAATTCTGACAATGTAAATGTGGAAGTTACACCTTATGATTTGACAAAGGGTAGAATTGTTTTTAGATTTTAATTAATGGCTTCGTAGCTCAGTTGGTAGAGCAGAGCCCTGAAAAGGCTTGTGTCGCTGGTTCGAGTCCCGCCGAAGCCACCATCAATATTAGGTTTTAATTGAATCATTAAGCTTGCATTCAATTTTAAAATCCACTAATTATCGCGCTAGCTGAAGTTTAGCTAAGTTTAATACAATAAAGAAAGAGTAAAAATAAGTATGAGTACATTAAAAGGAAAAGTAAAGTGGTTCAACGGTAAGAAGGGCTACGGGTTTATAGAAAGAGAAGACGGAGAAAAAGATTGTTTCGTTCATGCAAGCGCAGTTCGTGAAGCAGGACTTCGTTTTTTGAATGAGAACGACGCTGTAGAATTTGAAATTCAGGACGGAGACAAAGGTCCAAGCGCAGTGAATTTAAAGAAAACATCTTAAAATTTATTTCATTTAAAATATTTGTATAGGGATAAGGTAGTTTAAAAGCTATATTTATTCCTATACAATTCATTCTTGCATTTTAATTTTAAAGTGCTATTTAACCGTTAATGATTAATAATAATAGAATATTCAGAAGTGTACACAGACATCATTTTCATGCTGGCTGCATGCTAGCTATTTAATCATTTTATAAATTTAATTTTATCCACATTTAGTATAAAACAATATGAGGAGCACGAGTAGCTCAGTTGGTTAGAGCAGCGGTTTGTGGAACCGAAGGTCGGCAGTTCGAATCTGCCCTCGTGTACCAAAAAATGGAAAAACAAAATAAATTAATTCCTAGTCTTGCTAAAGGTTTTAAGGACAGGTGGGGAAAAGAATTAGCTCTTAAGAAAAAAATAATAAATACTATAGAGCAAGTTTTTATTAACTATGGTTTTGAACCATTAGAAACACCACCTTTTGAAAAAAGTGAAAACATAGGTTCGTTTCTTGCTAACGATGAAACTAATCCTATGAGCGATGTATTTTCATTTAAAGATGAAAAGGAATCTTTGACATTAAGATATGATTTAAGTGCACCACTAAGCAGATTTGTTGCTCAAAATTTCAGGGATCTTGTGTTTCCTTATAAAAGGTATGCATATGGAGATGTTTTCAGACAGGAAAAATCTGATAGTGCTCGTTTTAGATCTTTCACTCAATTTGATTCAGATGTAATTGGTGAAGCGAACGAAGCTCAAGTGGATGCTGAAATCTGTAATATTATTGCTGACTCATTTTTAAATTGTGGTCTTAATAAAAACCAATTTACCATAAATGTATCTAGCAAAAAAATTCTTCAAGGATTATTAGCTGAACTTAAAGTTGAAGAACAAAAACAATATAGAGTTTTAAAATCAATAGATAAATTAGATAGAATAGGCTTAGATGGAGTTGGCGAACTACTAAAAGAAGGAAGAAAAGATAAGTCTGGAGCATTTACCAAAGGTTGTAAATTATCTAACGAGCAAGTTTCAGAAATATTAAGTTTTTTGAATTTGAAAAAAATTAAAGAACTAAAAACAAATTTAAAAAATCCTCTTTCAGTTGAAGGTGTTCAAGAATTGGAAGAGCTATTAGAGGTAATTTCATATGGTAAAAATATAGATTTAGTTAAAGTTGATGTTACAAAAATTAGAGGTTTGAGCTATTACAGCGGTTTTTTAGTAGAAACTAATCTTAATTTTAAAGCTAAAAATATAAAAGGAAAAGAAATTGAAATTGGAAGCTGCGCGTCTGGTGGTCGTTATAATAATTTAATAGCAAGATTTAAAGGTGCAGACTACAAAGGAAGCGGAATGTCAATTGGGATAGACCGATTACTTTATGCTTTAAATCAGTTAGAAAATATAAAAGTTGATACAAAACAGCCAGTATTAGTTTGTGTATTAGACCAAAAGTATATTCAACAATATTATAATATTTTAAATGAGCTAAGAACAAATGGCATTCAGTCTGAAATATATTTGGATAAAAATAAAAATCTAAAAAAACAACTTCAATATGCTGATCGAAAAAATATAAAATTAGCAATAATTGGTGGCGAAAATGAATTTAATGATAATAAACTAGTTATAAAAAAACTAACTTCTTCAAAAGAAAATGATCAAATCGCTATAAATAGAAACGATCTAGTCAATGAAATCAAAAAACTTATCTGAAAATATCCTTAAATCTGTAAAAGCTAAGGGTTTTAAATTTATAGAATTGGATTCAGTTATCGAAACAAATCACATTGTTGAAAGATCAGGTGAATCTTTTAGAAGATTTATTTTTTCATTTAATGATCAAAATGGAAATGAACTTTGCTTAAGACCAGATCTAACGATTGCTTCTTGTCTGAGGTATTTAAATGAAAAAATTAAAGGTACAGCAAAGGTACATTATTATGGCCAAGCATTTAGAAAAAATTTAAAAAAAACTGATCCAATAATAAGAAATCAAATAGGCTTTGAAATTATTGGATCTAAAAATGAAAAAAAAGATGATAAACAAATAGTTGAAACGTCTCTTAAATCACTATCTAAATTTAATTACTCATCAGGCAATCTAGTTATAGGAAATGTTGAAATATTTAAATTATTATTAAACAAACTTGATATTCCAAAAAGATGGAAACTAAGATTGCAAAGGCATTTTTGGAGAGAAAGTTATTTTAATGATTTACTAAAAAGATTAGAGACAAATTCAGATGTAGATCCAACGATTGTTGAAATTGACAAGAAAAAATATCAAAGAATGTTAAAAGGAGATCAATCAAGACAAATCGCAGGAAGAGCAGTTAATGAAATTTTAGCAAGATTTAATAATAAAATTAAAGATCCAAGACGTCCAAAAAAAGGAAGAAATGTCTCAAAAATTATCAAAGAATTTCTAAAAATAAACTGCCCAATAGATCAAGCAGCAAAAAAATTAAATCTATTTTTTAAAAAAAATAAAATTAATCTAAGAGTTCAAAAAGATTATTTTCCTATTGCTAAAAATAAATATGCTAAATTAAATATTAGATTTTCCGCATCTTTTGGAAGACAGCTTGAATACTACACTGGCATGGTTTTCAAAATTGACATTAAATCTAAATCAAAAAAAATTAATATAATCAATGGTGGTAGATACGATAATCTTATAGCTGATCTTGGATCTTCCAAAATAATACCAGCCGTTGGAGCGGCTATTAACTTAAATAATTAAATGATTAAAATAGGAATACCAAGCAAGGGCAGACTTAGAAAAGATACTTTAAAAGTATTTAGTAGAAAAAAACTAAAAATTTTGTCCGAAAGAGGTGAAAGAGATTTATTTGGATTTATTAAAAATTATAAAAATATTAAAATAACTTACCTTCATGCGAGAGAAATAGTTGAAAGACTTGGGGATGGTTCATTAGATATTGGATTTTCTGGATATGACTTACTTAAAGAAAGTGAAATCAACATCCAAAGTAAAGTAATTGTTAAGAAAAGATATAACTTTGGTAACGCTGCATTAGTAATTGCTATCCCCAATGATTGGATTGATGTTCAAACCATAGCAGACCTTGAAGAAATAGCTTTTGAATTTAAAGATAAAAAGAAGAGCAGGTTAAGAGTTGCAACTAAATATCCTAATTTAACAAGAGAGTTCTTGTTTTCTAAAGGTGTTACTCAATTTAAATTAGTTAAAAGTCTTGGAGCTACAGAAATTTACCCTTTTACAGGTTCATCAGAGATTATCACTGATATCACTTCAACTGGAGAAACATTAAAAGCAAATAATTTAAGAATTTTAAAAGATGGTGAAATACTTAAATCTCAAGCATGTTTAATGATTTCAAAAAAAAGTCAAAAAATAAAAGGTTTAAAAAGGATTTTAAGTATACTTTCCAAATAAATGCTAGAAGTTGATTTCTGATTAATCAAGTATATCCTACGAATCATGGAGAGTTTATTAATAATATTAGTTAGTATTTTAATATTAATTAGCTCAGTTATTTTATATTTCCAGCTTAAGACTAAACCTAAGCAAGAAGAAAACCCTACCGAAAAAATTCAAGAAGAAATTAATTCGTTGAGAAACTCATTAAACGAGTCTTTTGGTACTATGTCTAAAGATATGGCAAAAGATTTTACTGCTTCTTTTGGATCAATGACTAAAGAAATAGCAAAAGATATGACGGGAGCATTAACTAAGGTGGATGAAAAGGTTGCAGCTTTTAATACCCAAGTAGAAAATCTAAATAAAAGTCAAGAAGGTATAACAAAAGTTTTGGCAGGAGTTAAAAAATATGGGACTCTTGCTGAATTTTCATTAGATGCTTTAATAAAAGATTTATTGCCCGCTTCTCAATACATGACAAATGTTAAAATGAAAGAAGATACAGCTGAAAATGTTGAATTTGCAATTAAACTTCAAGATGGAGTTTTAGTACCAGTAGATAGCCACTTTCCAGTAGAAAAATTTAAAGCTATTGATGATGCTTATCAAGCGGATGATAAAAAGGCATCGGCAGATGCTAGAACAAAATTAGCAAGAGCATTTAAAGACAAAGCTAAGAGTGTGAATGATAAATATATTGTTCCACCAAAAAGCACAGATTTTGCAATTGTATATGCTCCAACTGAAAGTTTATTCTCAGAATTAACTTCATATCAAGATCCAACAACAAAAGAATTATTAACCCAAGAGATAATGAAAAAATATAAAGTTGTAATTTTAGGACCTAATACTCTTTCAGCCTACTTACAATCATTGCATATGGGTTTTCAAACATTAAAAGTTCAAAAACATGCAACTGAGATTTATGATCATTTAAAAACAATTAGTACTAGATTTTCTAAACATTTTGATGGAATTATTAATCTTAGAAAAAAATTAGAAGAAGCCATGAGCGCTGTTGATAAGTTTGGTACAGATGCAAGATCAATTACTAGAACCTTAGAAAATATAAAGGATCCTGGTCAAATAGAAATAGCAGCTGAAAACGAGAATGTAGAAAAATTTGAAGATCACTCAAAACAGCTTAAAAATTAATTTCATTTTCAATTTAAATACACTTATAAGAGATTCTATGAAGTGGAATAATAAATTTAATTATCCAAAATCAACAAGATCTATTGAAGATGGAATGAGAAAATATTTATTTGGGGATGAAAGATTACCGAGCGTTACTTCTATTTTACAAGCAACAAAATCTGAAGAAGATAAAGCTGCGTTAGAGAATTGGAAACAACGAGTAGGGCACAAAGAAGCTAATAAGATAAAAACTGAAGCATCTAGCAGAGGAACGTCAATGCATTCCTATATAGAAGATTTTTTAAGAGGGCGAATTAATGAAAGTTTTTTTGAAAGTAATGAACAGTATAAAAATATGGCAAGAGAAATAATAGATAAAGGTATTAAAGGAAAATTAGAAGAAATTTATGGAATGGAAACCACTTTATATTATCCTGAAAAATATGCTGGAACAGCAGATTTAATTGGTATTTATGAAGGAAAAGAATGTTGTCTTGACTTCAAGCAAAGTAATAAGTTGAAAAAGGTAGAGTATATTCAAGATTATTTTTTGCAATTAGGTGCATACACTCTTGCTCATAATGTTGTTCACAAAACAAATATTACTTTAGGAGCAATATTATTATGTACTGTGGATAATTTTTATCAAGAATTTAAGATTGAAGGATCAGAATTAGAAATGTATCAAAATTTATTTTTAGGAAGGGTAAAGAAGTTTTACGAAATGAATAATATTTCTTGACTTTTGTTTACCAATTCTTAGAAGAGATAATACTAACTAGAAGCTACTTGTTTAGATGCAAATGGTTTAGTTCTAAAAAAACTACTCAAATTTCCATTAAAACAAAGCTTTTTTTAAGGATAATGAAATTATGAATTTAGTTATATGGGATATCGAGTCATCAAGTGCCAGCACTGATTTTGGGAGCATAATTGAGATTGGCGGCATATTAGTTGACGAAAACTTTAATGAAAAAGATAGGTTTAACCTAAGAGGTAGATTGCCAGAAGGAGAAATTCCTCAAGCAATGGCTCTTATTGTAAATAAAACAAGTATTAAACAATTAACCCAAGTTAATTTAAGCCATTATGAAATGCTTGGAGAGGTAGAAAAAATATTCAAAAAGTGGAGTCCAGCTATATTTCTAGGGTGGTCAAATATTGGATTTGATGACGAAATGATTAGGAAAGAGTTTTTCAAAGGCATTAGGTATCCTTATATTACTAATGCTTCACCAAATAGAAGACATGACGGTATTAACATTGCAAGAGCCGCATATGCGATTGACCCAAATATATTACAGACAGAAATTAATGAAAAAAATAATCCTGTATTTAAGCTTGAATCTTTAAGTAGAATGAATGGATTCGACTCTAGTGATGCTCACTCTGCTTTTTTTGATGCAACGTTAACTATGAAAATACTGAGACTGATAAAGAAAAAACAGCCACACACTTGGGATACTTTTTTAAAAACATCAAATAAATCTGACACTGAAACTATATTTAAAAAAGAAAATATAATTACTTTAAACGAATATTTTTATGGAAAATCTCGATTATATTTATGTGCTCCTTTGCATCCTAAGTATTGCATTCATCCAATATATCAATGGGGACAAGCAGTAGATTTGAGAGTTGATGTAGAACCTTTACTAAATATGTCAATTAATGAATTAAAAGTAGAGATGAAAAAAACACCAAAATTTTTAAGAACAATAAGATCTAATAAAGCACCAATAATTATTGAAGCTGAATATGCAATGAAAACAGAACCATATAATTCTATGGATCCAAATTTAATAAAGAAGAGAGCTAAATTTGTCAAAGAAAATGAAAAGTTTTCTCAAAATATTCTTACAGCATTAAGAGAAATAGCTGAAGAAAAAGAACAATCAAAGTCTCAAGAGGATATTTACGCAGAAGAAAGTATTTATACGAAATTTACCTCAAATAAAGATACCGCACTTTTCCCCGCTTGGCATTCTGCTTCATGGAAAGATAAACTTAATTTATTGGATAAATTTGATGATAAAAGACTTGTGGGTTTTGGTAAAAAGATAATTTATCAAGAAGCTCCAGAAGTATTACCCAAAGATATGCTTAAATCAATTAAGAGAGAAATAGCAAAAAGAATTTTAAGTGAAAGGCATGAAAAATGGTGGACTATTCCAACTTGTTTTAATGAAATAGATACTTTGAGAGATAAATATACTAATGAAAATGATAAAGAAAAATTAAAATTTTTGGATGAACTTAATGATTATGTAATGTCAATACAAAAAAAATATGAAAATGTTTAATGTGGATAATTTTAATTTTTTATTTTTACTAGTTGAATTAATGAAATAAATTTATATATAGAGCTCATGGCAACAGTAAAAGTAAATGATGAAAACTTCGACACAGAAGTTTTAAAATCTTCTAAACCAATAGTAGTTGATTTCTGGGCTGAATGGTGCGGACCTTGTAAAATGATTGGTCCAATTCTTGAAGAAATATCAGATGAAATGACTAATGAAGTTATAGTTGCCAAACACAATATCGATGAAGAGCCAAATACACCGACTAAGTATGGAGTAAGAGGAATTCCAACTATGTTATTGTTTAAAGATGGAGAATTAAAATCAACAAAAGTTGGGGCTACTCCAAAATCAGATATCGTTTCTTGGATAAAAGAAAATATTTAATTTAGATTTAATACCTCACCCGCAAGATATAAAGATCCTGTAATAAGCACAATATCATTTTCTTGAAGATTTAATTTATTTATAGCTTCCTGTATTGACGATCTAAATTGCGCTTTTGGAAATTTATTTTTAAGCTCCATTCCTTTTATCGCATTAGTTTGATTTGGAATATCAATTGTAGTCAATGATGAAATATTTTTAAAATAGCTCATGTATTCTTGATGGTCTTTATTTGCCATCATTCCTAAAATTATATGTTTATTACAATTGAAATTATCCAAATATTTATTTAAAACTTTAGCTCCAAGAGGATTGTGCGAACCATCAACAAAAATTTTATTATTTTTACATAAATCTTTTAGCTTTCCTGATTTAATTTCTTGTAATCTTGCAATACTTTTAATTTTGGTTATTCCTTTTTTAATATGATTTTCTTTTATTTGTAAATCTAGGTTTCTTAAGGTTGCTATTGCAGCAGATATATTATCTATTTGAAATTCACCCAGGATATTTGGTCTAGGTAGCTTTATTCCACCTATTTTATCTTCGTAATAAATAAAACCGTTTTCATTTTCTGAATAACTAAAATCTTCATTATAAACAATTTTTTTTGAATTATTATGTGAAATATTATTCTTAATAATATTTATAATTTCACTTGAATTTTGATTTGAAATAATAATTTTTGAATTTAATAATGAAGATGTTTTTTCAAATATTATTTTTTCAATTGTCTGTTCATTTTCAGGTAGCCAATCTAAATGATCTAAACCTATAACTGTTACAATACTTGCTAAATTTTCTTTAATAATATTAGTTGCATCAAAACGATGAAATAAGCCGCTTTCTATAAGGTTTATATTATTAAAATTTTTTGCATGATAAAAATAAGCAGCAGTTAATATTTCAAAATAAGTAATAGGTTCACCATCATTAATTTCCTCTACTTCATTTAATAATTTTGCAAGATTATCATCTGATATTTCTTCATCATTGAAAACAAATCTTTCATTAATTTTTTGGATATGTGGACTTGAATAAATATTAACATTTATATTAGCTTCTTTAAGAATTGCTCTTATGGCTTGAATTGTAGAATATTTTCCATTGGTACCCACAATAGAAATACATTTTAATTTTTCTTGTGGATTGCCTAATTTTTTACAAAGACTTTCAACTCGATCTAGACTTAAATCTATTTCTTTAGGATGCAGTTTTTGTAAGCGGCTCAATATTTTCTGAAGTTTCATTTAAACTTTCTGAATTTACCCCAGATTTTCTCTTTAGCAATATTGATAAAATGTTGCTAATGTCTTTTCTTAAGTCTTTCCTATGAACAATTCTGTCTACAAAACCATGTTTTTCACAAAATTCTGAAGTCTGGAAGTCAGCACTTAATTCTTCTTTTACAGTGGCTTGAATTACTCTTTTACCAGCAAAAGCTATTAGACAACCTGGTTCTGCAAAATGAATATCTCCCAACATTGCAAATGATGCAGTTATTCCTCCAGCAGTTGGATCGGTAAAACAAACAAGATAGGGGAGTTTATTTTTTTTAAGTTCATTAATTGCAAGTGTTGTTCTTGTCATTCCAGCAAGGGCTATTGGACTTTCAAACATTCTTTGACCACCTCCACAAGGAAAAAAAACATATGGAGTTTGATTATCTATAGCGTGTTGAACTCCATAAATTATAGCTTCAGATTCTGCGGCTCCACAAGATCCTCCGATGAAATCAAAATTAATTGCTCCTGCAGTAATTTCTATTCCATTAATGGATCCTTTTGCAATCATTACTGCACAATTTTGGTTTGTTTTCTTTCTGGCTATTTTTAATCTATCTTTGTATGATTTTGTATCCACCCAATTTAATGGGTCATCAGCTGGCTGTGGGGTTTCTATTATCTCGTAAGCATTTTTTCCAAAAAAAATATCAAATCTTTGTCTACAAGATATTCTATGATGTTTTCCACACGAGTTACAAATCCACAAATTATTTTCTAAATCTTTTTTTAGAATTGGACCTTTACAACAACTTATCCAATCAGAATTTTCAATTTCTTCTTTTGAAGGTCTTTTTCTTAAAACCTTCTTTATTTTTTCACCAATGCTAATTGCTTTTGTTAACCAGTTCATAATGTATTTTTTTTCAGTTTAATTACTAATTTACCTACATTTGTGACAGGATTTTGTCTATTGTTTAAACTTCTAGTAATTTCTTTACAAATAGCACTTCCAACCACTAAACCATCTGCTGATTTTAATTTTGGAATTGTTTTTTCAGTGATACCAAAGCCAATAACACAATTTTTTTTTGGATTAATTTTTTTTATCTTGTAATAATTTTTAAGTATCTTCTTGGGGGATACCTTTAATTTTCCTCCTGTTGTGGAAAGCATGCTAATGTAATAAATCATTTCATGAGAATCTTTCACAATTTTTTTTAATCTTATTTTTGAGGTAGTTGGAGATAATAATTGTATAAAACTAATAGATTTTTTTTTACATTTATTTGCAAAAACTTTATTTTCTGGCCAAGGAAGATCTACAACAATAAGCCCATCTATTCCTGTTTTTTTACATTTATTTAAAAATTTTTTTTCTCCAAATTGATAAATCATATTGTAATAACCCATTAATATTACAGGTTTAGAAAATTTATTTCTTTTATATTTTTTAACTATTTGGAATATATCGTTCATTTTTATTCCATTTTTTATGGCTCTATAAGAACTAGTTTGTATTTCTCCACCATCGCCAATGGGAGTATTGTGTGGAAATCCTAGTTCACAAATATCAATGTTTTTTGATATATAATTTAAAATTTCTAATGACTTCTTTTTAGTGTTATCTCCCGCAACAGTATAAGTAAGTAAAGCGGGTCTATTTTCTTTTTTTGCTTTTTCAAATGCGAGGCTAATTTGAGTTCTCATATTTTTTACCTAATTTTTTTCTTAAAATATCCCTATCTTTTTTTGCATCTCCACAAGAATTAACAATTATAATTGTATCATTGCTTAGTTTTGGAGCAATTTTGATTGCTTCAGCAAAAGCATGGCTTGGTTCTAAACTTGGGTTTAAATTTTCATATTTAGTTACCAACTGATATGCTTTTAATGCATCTTCATCAGTGGCAGCAGTGTACCTAGCTCTTTTTGCATCTTTTAAAAAACAATGAAGAGGGGAAACTCCAGGATAGTCTAGTCCTGCGCTAATTGATTTAGTTTCTTCTATTTGTCCCATTTTATCCTGGTTTACATATTGCATGGCTCCATGAAGCACTCCTATTTTTGATCCATAAGTTAAAGGAGCAGCGTGTCTTTTGCTTTTTTTTGGTCCGCCAGCTTCAACGCCAATGAACTCAACTTTTTTTTTATCATAATGCATAAATTCATTCCAAAAACCAAAACTTGATGAGCCTCCTCCTACACAGTTTATTAATTTTAATTTTTTTGGGATTTTTCCAAACTCTTCTTTAATTTGTATGCAAAGTTCTCTAGAAATTTGTGACGTACTCCATCCGCAAATTTTTACAAAAATATTTGGACCAACCGTAGAACCTACACACATATGAGTTGTATCACAGTTTGAGACCCAGTATCTCATACATTCACTAACAGCATCAACAAGTGTTTGACTTCCTGTATAAACAGGAACAACTTCTGCTAAATTTTTTTTCATTGCTCTTACATTAGGTCCTTGTCTTTTTATATCTTTGGCTCCCATAAATATTTTACATTTCAATCCAAATTTTTTTGCTGCCATACTAAGCATTTTACCTGCGTACCCAGCACCAGTGTCTCCAACTATGTATTTTTTTCCCGCTCTTTTAGCTATCAAGCAATGTACAGTGGCGTTATAAATTTTATGTGCACCGCCATTTGCGTCAGACACAACTTTTGACCAAATTTGAGCCCCACGAAGGTGATTGGTTAAATTTTCAAGTTTAATAAATCTTGTAGGAGAACCTACCCAATTTTTAAAATAGTTATCTCTTTCAAATATAAAACTTTTATTATTTCTTAATTTTGAAAATAGAATTTCAAGATCTTCAACAGGTTTTTTTAGAGTTTCAGGTATAAAATTGCCTCCAAATTTTCCACCCCAAAAACCGCTTTTGTTGTGTTGGTCAATTAAAGGCATGTTTTTTTTAATTTTCATTTTTAATTTTACTAAATTTTTCTAATAAAATATTTATCTTTGAAATATCTTTTTTTCCTTCTGTTTCTAAACTTCCTGAAATATCAATAATATCAGCTATTTCCGAAAATTTTTCAAGTCCATCATTGTACTGAATATTTCCAGCTAACATTTTTTTAATTGAATTTGAGACATTGTTTAAAAGTTCATGATCAAATCCAAAAGATTTTTCATAACCCTTACCATCAAATAATATTATATCTGATATATTTTGATATTTTTTATATTTATTCACATCATCTTTATTATTTATTGTAAGAGCTGAAATAATTTTAATTTTGTATTTTTCTTTTATTAATTTTGTTGTTTCGGGGCTAACATCATATAGTTGGTAGTAGTCAAAATTAAGATTTTTTATTTTTTCTAATATTTCATCGATAGGATTTACCAAAACTGAAACAAAATTAATTCCCTTTCTGTCAATATTGACAAGTTTTTTTAAGTTTTCAAATTCGACATACCTTTTTGACTTTTCATAATTTGTTATAAAACCTATGAATTGAGGGGGGTGAGCATGTTTTACAATATAGTTTAAAGTTTTATGATCAGAGATTCCACATATCTTTAATCCTTTGATCATTGATTTAAATGATCCGTCAACTTTTTAATATTATTTTTAATATTTCCTCGGATCAAAGATCTGCCCATAACAATTGCATTTACTTTATTTTTCTTTAATGCTTCAAAGGGAGTAACCACTCTTGCCTGGTCATCCTTTTTGTCCCCAGGAAGTCTTATACCTGGAGTTACAATAAATAAATTTTTATATTTTTTTTTAACAATTTTTGCTTCTTTTGCTGACAACACCGCACCATGCAAACCAGCCTTTTTTATTAAACTTACTTGTTTTAAAACTAATTGGTTTAAATTTTTTGTATAACCAATTTCTTTTAAAGATTCATTATTTAAACTTGTTAAAACAGTCACGCCTAAAATTTTTAAATTCTTATTAGTCTTTGTGGCTTTTTTTTTTACCGACTTTAACATTTCTAAACCACCATTAGCGTGAACAGTAATATATTTGCATTTTTTTAGATCTTTTAAAGAATCTATTGCTGATAAAGCTGTTTGTTTGATATCGTTAATTTTTAAATCTAAAAAAAAATTGTTATTAAATTTTTCTAAAAATTTTCTTCCCTGTCTACTATAGAAGAACTGAAGGCCAAATTTAGGTATAATTTCTAATTTATTTGTTTTTGTTTGTTTAATAATTTTTTTTACAAGTTTTAAACTTGATGTATCACATGCAACAAATATTTTACTATTTTTCATTTATTTTTGTTGCCCATTTTTTTGACATTTTAAAAAATATTTTTTTTCTCTCTTTTGCAAAAAATGATTTCCCGTTTTTCGGGTTTCTTCTGAAACCAGATTTTTGAGTTCTAGGTTCTATTGTAAATATATCCCGCAACTCAACTCTTTCTCCTCTTTTAAGCGAATTAATCATTTCGTACAATACTATATCAATTAAGCGCACAAGGTCTTTTCTTAAGAAATTGGGATATGAGTCTGCTAGTTCTTTTATTAGATCTGATTTTGCAACTGGCAACTTATTTATTTATTATTTATCTTTATCTTTTTTTTTATCATCTAGTTGATCTGAAAGCGATGAAAATGGTAAATTTTTTCCGCTTAAAGGGCTTGAAAATTTAGATACTGCTTCTTTATTTTGTAACTCTTCTAGCAATTTAATACTTAAACTTACTTTTCTTTTATCTAAATTTAACTCTGCAATTGCAGTATCAATTCTTTCTCCTCCAACAAACCGCGAAGGTCTTGCATCGGCAGTTCTTACTGCAATTTGTGATTTTTTAATTAAAAATTCCAAATCAGAGCCTTCTGGTTTTACCATTAAACCCTTATTGTCTGATGATGTTACTTTTACGGTTATTGTATCATTTAGTTTTTTATCTTTAAACCAGTCAAAAGGATCTTTTTCTAATTGTTTTAGTCCAACTCTAACTTTTGAATCGTCTTTGTTTATTTCTAAAATTTTAACCTTTAGCTTAATACCTTTTTTATATTTTTTTAGTTCTTCTTCTGGTTTGCCCAAATAAGAAAGATCGTTAGCATGCAGAAATCCATCAATATCAAAATCTCCTAATTTTACATAAAGAGCATATTCATTTAAGTTTGTAACCACACCTTCTATATCTGATCCAACTGGGTATTTTTTTTCTAGAGATAAATAAGGATTTTCAATTGTTAATTTATGCGAAATTGCTACTCTCCTTTTTTCTTTATCAATTTCTGTAATAACACAATCTATAAGATCTCCGACTTCAAATATTTTTTTTGCAGAAATATTTTTTTTGGTCCAACTAATCTCGCTTGAATGAAGTAAAGTGCTTAGACCTGGTTCAAGTTCACAAAAACAACCATAATCGGCAATCTTAACAACTTTTACTTTATATTTTTTACCTTGTTCGTAATTTGAGATATGTTCAAACGGGTCAGGTGAAAGCTGTTTAATTGAGCATCCAATCTGTAATTTTTCTTTATCAATTGTAATAACTTTTAAGTCATGCTTTTCTCCAATACTAAAAATTTCGTCAGGATGATTTACTCTAGAATATGATATTTCTTGAAGATGTACCAAAACATCTATTTCGTTGTTTACTTCAAAAAAACAGCCAAAAGAAGAGTAGCCTTTAACTACTGCATCTTTAATTAAGTCTCCAACTTTAAATTTTTCTATTATTTTTGCTTTATCTACTTTTTTGTTTGAAGAAACAATTTGTCTTCTGGATACGCAAGCATTTCCTCTTAATTTATCTAATTTAATAATTGCAAATTTTTGTTCTATTCCAATTAAATGATCAATATTTTTCATTGGCTTATCCGAAATTTGGGAACCTGGACAAAACATTAGTGACTGCGTTTCAATGTGTTCTACAATAACTCCCCCTTTACATTTTGAAGTTATTTTTCCATTTATTGATTTATTTTCTTCGTACGCTTTTTCTAATTCAAACCATCCTTTAATTTTTTTTGCTTTTTGTGCTGATACAATTACATCTCCATTTTTATCTTCAATCTTTTCTAATAAGACTGGAATAGTTTCTCCCTCAATGATTTTATTTTCCATACCAATCATTTTCATTTCATTAATATCAATTACAGGCTCACTTTTTAAACCCTGAATGAATAAGAAAATATATTTTTCAGTAATCTTGGTAATTTTACCTTCAATTACTTTTCCTTCTTCTATTTTGTTTTTTGATAATTGATTATTTAGTAATTTTTCAAATTGTTGACTAGCTGGTGAAGACAAGTCTTTGTAAATTTCCATTAAACTTTTAATTTCCTATCCATAATATCTTTAATTTTCATAAAGCACGCTTTCTTACTTAATTTAGTTGTATTAATCAAGATTGAATCTTTTGTTTTTTTTAGAGGACCATGTTTTCTTTCACGATCAGATTTATCCCTATTTTTAAGGCTTTTAAGCACTATATTTAAAGTAATTTTTTTATTTAGTTTTCTTAATTCCTTGTAGCGTCTCTTTGCACGTTCTTTAAGACTTGCTGTTATAAAAAATTTAAACATTGCATCTTTTACCTGAACAGTAATTATATCTCTGCCGTCAAGAATTGATCCTGCATACTTTAATGCAGGAGAGTATGCGCATCTTTGCTGAAATTTATGTACTATATTTCTAATTTTTTTATCTTTGGCAATAATTGAAGCAGAAACGGCCACCTTATCGGATAATAAGTTTTTATTATTCAAGTTATTTATATTTAAATTTTTGATTTTTTTTCTAATTAATGAATAGTTAAATTTTTTTGAATTTTCTAATTTAATTTTACCAATAAGTCTGTATATACGTCCCGTATCAAGGTGTTGAAGGTTGTAATGTTTTGCTATTAGTTTAGCTTGTGTACCTCCTCCTGCGGCAGCAGGAGAATCGATAGCAACGGTAATAATATCTTTTCTTTTTTTCAATTTATATTTGCTCCGAGATTTTTTAAAATATTAAGAAATTTTGGAAAAGAAGTATTTATAGAGTCTTTATCATTTATTTTCCATTTTCCACCCAATGTTAGAGCTGCAATACATGACATCATAAAAATTCTGTGGTCCTTTAAAAAATTTTTAATATGATAGTTTTTTTTTAAATCTATTTTTGTCTTTCCATATATTTTAATATTATCATTATTTCTTACAACTTTTATTCCAATCATTCTTAAAAATTTTATTGCTATATTTAATCTAGGACTTTCTTTTTTATTTAATTCACCCAATTCTTTAAAAGTCGATACTCCTTTTGTTTTTACTCCGGCAACTAGAAAAATTAACAAAAACTCATCTATAGCTGAGCTATTTAAACTTGAAGGACAATTGATTGGTTTTAATATTTGTGAACTTTTTATAAATATATCTGCAGTTTTTTCACCATTATAAATTCTTTTATTTTTAAAAATTATTTTACAGTTCATCATTTTTAAAATATTAATAAGTCCAATTCTACTTTCATTTATATTTACATTTTGAATTGTAATTTTTGAATTTTTTGAAAGTAAAGTTAAAACAATAAAAAAAGCGCTTGAACTTATATCTCCGGGAATTGAATATTTAAAAGCATTGTATTGTTGTAGGCCTTTTACTTCAATTAAATCAAAATTTTTATTTGATTTAATTTTAATTGGAATTTTTAGATACTTAAAGAGCAGCTCAGTATGGTTTCTACTTTTTTTAGCTCGTATAATTGTTGTCCCGGGAGCATTTAATGCAGCAAAACAGCAGGCTGTTTTTATTTGAGCGGAACCAATATGTTCTACATAATTTATAGGTCTAATAAATTCAGTTCCTTGAATAGTTACTGGTAATGAATTTTTTATTGATTTTATATTAGCGCCAAAAAGCTTTAAAGGTTTGGTTACTCTAGAAAAATCTCTTTTTGATAAACTTTTGTCACCAATTAATTTAATTTTTTTATTAGTTTTGATGAGCAGAGAAAGTATAAGTCTACCAAGTGTACCTGAATTTCCAGCATTAATTACTGTATTTTTTTTAGGATTATAACCATTTAAGCCATAACCATAAATCTCATAATAATTTTTTTTTTTTTTATAATTTATTCCAAGTTTTTTAATAGCTTTTAGTGTGTTTAAAACATCTTCAGACTCAAGAAGATTTGAAATTTTTGAAACCCCTACAGCTTGAGAAGCAAGCAAAACAGTTCTTATCGACAAGCTTTTGTCCGAACTAACTTTGATTCTTTTATTATATGGAGGTATTTTTTTATCAATATAAATATGTTTTGGCATTTAGAAATTAATTTATTTTAAATTCATCACCAAAGTATACTGATCGAGCATGTGTATCATTTATTATTTCTTGCGGACTTCCAGATGCAATAATTTTTCCATTTGATAAAACTATTGCTCTGTCAACACAAGTTAATAAATCTCTTGCGTTATGATCACATACAATAATTGACATCTTTTCCATTGATTGTAAATTAATAATTATTTCTTGTATCATCTTTATAGACAAAATATCTAAGGCCGCATAAGGTTCATCAAGTAATAGTATTTCGGGATCATTAATTATAGCCATCCCTATAGCTAATTTTCTTCTCTCTCCACCCGATACATGTTTTGCTTTTATATTCAAAATTGAATCAAATCCAAATTGACCTACAATTTTATCAATCTTAGAAATTCTCAAATTTTTTTCTTTGATATGTATTTCAGCGACTGCTGTTAAATTTTCTAAAATAGTCAAATCATAAAAATACCCTCCATATTGAGGGCAATATGATAAATGAAATTTGGAAGATCTTTCATGAATTGGAAGATCTGTACAGTTTATACCTTTCAGAAATATTTTACCACTTTTTAATTGTTCAATATTCATGATTATTTTAAATATTGTACTTTTGCCAACTCCATTTGGACCAAGTAACCCTAATACTTCTGAACGATTAATTTTAAAGGATATGTCGTTTAGAATTCTTCTTTTATCATAGAACATAGAAACTTTATCTAACTCAAGTAAAGTTTCTTGCTCCTTAAAACTTTTAATTCGAAATTTTTTTATAACCGCCATTAATTTATTTTTACCGTTACTTTGTCTTTTTTGTTGTCTGGATTAATATTAATAATTTTTGTTTCAATATTTAGAATTATTTTTCCTGCTTTCATTATAGAATATGGATCTGTTACTACAACATTATTATACGCTATCGCAATATTTGTTTTCATATCTACGTTAAAATAATCACAAGTTATTTCTTTATTTTCATAATTAATAACAACATTTTGATAAAAATTTGATTTTAAATTAGAAGAATCATATTCGGCAAAGTCAGACACTATATGTACTGGTGAATTCTCTTTAGATGTTACAAAACCTCTAACATTATCAAGGTCTAATATATTTTTATTTTCTGAATTTGTTCTACCCGAGGTAGCTAATATTTTGTATTTATTTCCACTTTTATCAGTTGTTATATATTCAATATCTTTTACAATATTATCAACTTCAGGTTTTTTTGGTTTTATTTTTTTTTTAA
>QCPT01000007.1 GCA_003212415.1 Pelagibacteraceae bacterium AG-439-F23 | reverse complement strand
GGACATCCAGGAACATATATATCTACAGGTACAATTCTATCACAGCCTCTGACTACAGAATAAGAATAATGATAATAACCTCCGCCATTAGCGCAACTTCCCATCGATATTACATATCTTGGTTCTGGCATTTGATCATAAACTTTTCTTAAAGCAGGAGCCATTTTATTTGTTAAAGTGCCAGCAACTATCATTAC
This sequence comes from Pelagibacteraceae bacterium AG-439-F23, assembly GCA_003212415.1. Taxonomy (GTDB): domain Bacteria; phylum Pseudomonadota; class Alphaproteobacteria; order Pelagibacterales; family Pelagibacteraceae; genus Pelagibacter. The sequence goes on along the minus strand of QCPT01000007.1, from coordinate 49,966 downwards.
ATCGGATTGTCTTGGTGAAGCTCGTGGTGCTGCACCAAATCTTTCAAGATCGTATCTTGGCATTGATGTGTGCATCATCTCGACAGCGCAACATGCTAAGCCAAATGTCATCCAGTGCAATGATCCTGTTCTTGACCAATTTATAAGATTATCTAGTGAAGTTGTTATGAAACCATTATCGCTAAAATCTTGAGCCAATTGTTTAAATTCTTCTGGAATTTTTTCATTTTTATCTTTTAAATTCATTTTATTCCCAATCTAAAGCACCCTTTTTCCATTCATAAATAAATCCAACTGTTAATATAAATAAAAAAATCATCATAGAAATGAAGCCGAATAAACCTATTTTTCCAAGTGAAACAGCCCAAGGAAATAAAAAAGCTATCTCTAAGTCAAAAATAATAAATAAAATTGCAACTAAATAAAACCTCACATCAAACTCCATTCTTGAATCATTAAAGGGTTCGAAACCGCATTCATAAGCAGATAATTTTTCTGGATCTGGCTTTTTTGGTGATGCTAAGTAATTTATGGCGACAAAAGCCATACTTAACCCAAGAGCTATTATTAAAAATAGAATTATTGGCAAATAATCTTTTAAAAAATCCGCAAGCATTACAATCTATATAACACCTATTATAACATCTAAAAGGACAGATAAGTCACATATATTATGTATTATTTGCTCTAATTAATGGCGGGAGTGAAGGGACTCGAACCCTCGGCCCCGTGCGTGACAGGCACGTGCTCTAACCAACTGAGCTACACCCCCTTAATTTTGGTGGGCAGTAAAGGACTCGAACCTTTGACCCCCTCGGTGTAAACGAGATGCTCTACCAACTGAGCTAACCGCCCAAAATCTTGGTACTAATACATCAACAAATTAATAATGTAAATTGTTTATTACTGAATGCTAGCTTGAGATTTTTCGTTTTTTTTAGATTCTGATAATTTTTCTACTTCTGTCCATTGTGTTGGTTTAAGCTCTTTTATTAAGGCTATTCTCAAAACTTCATCTGCGCTTTCAACAGGAATAATTTTTATATCTTCTTTCACTTTTTTTGGAACATCAACCAGGTCTTTTTCATTTTCTTTAGGAATCAAAACTTTTCTAACACCTGCTCTATGTGCTGCTAATAATTTTTCTTTTAACCCACCTATAGGAAGAACTTGACCTGTAACTGTTACTTCACCTGTCATAGCGATTTCTCTATTAACAGGTATATTTGTAATTGATGAAACTATTGAAGTAACCATTGCTATTCCTGCTGATGGGCCATCCTTTGGTGTGGCTCCTTCGGGTACATGTATGTGAAAATCTTTCTTTTCAAAAATAGGAGGAATTATCCCATATTCTAAACTTTTTGATCTCACAAATGATTTTGCAGCTTTAACTGACTCTTGCATAACATCTCCTAGTTTTCCAGTAATTTGCATTCTTCCTTTTCCTGGCATATTAACAGTCTCTATTTTTAAAATTTCTCCGCCAAATTCAGTCCAAGCCAAGCCTATAACTATTCCTATTCTATTTTCTGCTTCTAATTCACCAAATTTAAATTTTTTAACTCCCAAAAAATCAGAAATGTTTTTATCATTAATCTCAACATTTTTTTCTTCTTCGTTAACCACTTTCTTAACAACTTTTCTAGTAACTTTGGAGATTTCTCTTTCTAAATTTCTAACACCAGACTCTCTAGTATAATTTCTTATAATCTCTTTTATTGTTCCTTCTTTTAAATTCATTTCTCCATCTTTAACACCATTATCTTTTAATTGTTTTGGTAGAAGGTATTTATTTGCTATATTAATCTTTTCATCTTCTGTGTATCCAGGAATTCTAATAACTTCCATTCTGTCGAGTAGAGGGGGTAAAATATTAAGTGTGTTTGCTGTCGTTACAAACATTACATCTGAAAGATCGTAATCAACTTCTAAATAATGGTCATTAAAAGTTGTATTTTGTTCTGGGTCTAAAGCTTCTAATAATGCTGAAGAAGGATCTCCTCTATAATCATTTCCAATTTTATCTATTTCATCAAGTAAAAAAAGAGGATTTTTAGTGCCTGCTTTTTTCATCATTTGAATAATTTTTCCAGGTAATGAACCTATATACGTTCTTCTGTGACCTCTTACTTCAGCTTCATCTCTTACTCCTCCAAGAGACATTCTAATAAACTGTCTATTAGTAGCTTTTGCAATAGATTTACCTAAAGAAGTTTTTCCTACACCAGGAGGTCCTATCAAACATAATATTGGTCCTTTAATTTTTTCCATTCTTTTCTGAACGGCTAAAAATTCGATTATTCTTTCTTTAATTTTTTCTAAACCATAATGATCTTCATCAAGAATTTTTAATGCTTTATTAAGATTTATATCAACCTTGTCTTTTTTAAACCATGGTATGTCTATCATCCAGTCAAGATAATTTCTAACTACAGTTGCTTCAGCAGACATGGGGCTCATATTTTTTAATTTTTTTAGCTCGGACATGCATTTTTTTTCAACTTCTTTTGGCATTTTTGCTTTTTGAATTGATTTTTTTAAATTAGTTGTTTCATCTTTTCCATCCTCGATCTCACCAAGTTCTTTTTGAATAGCTTTAAGTTGTTCATTTAAATAATATTCTCTCTGGGTTTTTTCCATTTGAGTTTTTACTCTTCCTCGAATTCTTTTTTCTACTCCTATTATACTTGTTTCATTTTCCATAATTTTAATAATACTGTTAAGTCTTATTTTAATTTGTAAAGTTTCAAATATTTGTTGCTTTTCAGAAATTGTACAGTTTAGATGAGATGCAATGTTATCAGCTATTTTAGAAGGGTCTTTAAGTTGTTTGATATTATTAATTGTGTCTGTAGAAATTTTTTTATTTATTGATGTAAGTTTCTCTAATCTTCTAACTGCAGTTAAAGCTAAAGGCAAAAGATCTTCATCTTTTGTTAAAGTCTCTTTTTGATATTCAAATGAACAAGAAATAAATTTCTCTTCATCTTTAAAATCAACTATTTTTACTCTTTTTATTCCTTCAACTAAAACTTTAACCGTTCCATCAGGTAATTTTAATAATTGCAAAATATTACTTTCACAGCCATAAGAAAAAATATCATTTGTTTTAGGATCATCTACTTCAGAATTTTTCTGAGTAACAAGAACTATCTTCTTGTTATTTTTCATAACTTCGTTTAGAGCATTAATTGATTTATCTCTTCCAACAAATAATGGAATTACCATACTTGGAAATACAACTATATCCCTTAAGGGTAGTAGTGGCTGTGTAATTTTAACTTCCATTCAACAAATATGGTTATTATAAACAATATTGCAATAGAAAATAAATCCTTATTAACTTTTTTAAGCCGCTGTTGTTTTTTCTGATTTTGATTTGTTCTTGGAATGTACGATTATAGGCTGGGAAATGCCTTTTGCGGCGCTGGAATCGATGATTATTTCATCAATATTATCTTGGCTTGGCAAATCAAACATCGTTTTCAGTAAAATGTTTTCAAGAATAGATCTTAATCCTCTAGCACCAGTTTTTTTATTAATTGCTTTATTTGCTATTTCTTTAACCGCGTTATCCTTAAAAGTTAACTTAGCACCTTCCAGTTTAAATAACTCTTGGTATTGTTTGATTAAAGAATTTTTTGGCTCTAATAATATTTTTACTAATGATTTTTCGTCAAGATCTTCAAGTGTAGCAGTAATAGGCAATCTTCCGATAAATTCTGGTATCAATCCATATTTTAACAAATCTTCAGGTTCTAGATTTTTCATCCATTCACCAGTTTTTTTATCTTCAATACTCTTCACTTCAGCTCCAAATCCAATTGAGGATCCCTTGTCTCTTTGTGAAATTATTTTATCTAAACCGGCAAATGCTCCGCCGCAAATAAATAAAATATTAGTAGTATCAACTTGTAAAAATTCTTGTTGAGGATGTTTTCTTCCTCCCTGTGGTGGAACACTCGCAATAGTTCCTTCCATAATTTTTAATAAAGCTTGTTGCACGCCTTCTCCCGATACATCTCTTGTAATAGAAGGGTTTTCAGATTTTCTACTGATTTTATCTACCTCATCAATATAAACTATACCTCTCTGGGCTTTTTCTACATTGTAATCTGCTGATTGAAGTAATTTTAAAATAATGTTTTCAACATCTTCTCCAACATAACCTGCTTCAGTTAGTGTTGTTGCATCAGCCATTGTAAATGGGACATCTAAAATTCTTGCTAATGTTTGGGCTAACAAAGTTTTTCCACAACCAGTAGGTCCTACTAGAAGAATATTTGATTTTGATAATTCAACATTCTTACTTGTTTTGCTTTCATAATTTAACCTTTTGTAATGATTGTGAACAGCTACAGATAAAACTTTTTTTGCATAACTCTGTCCTATTACATAATCATCTAGCACAGTACAAATTTCCTTCGGAGAAGGGAGTCCATCTTGGTGTTTAACAAAAGTATCTTTGCTTTCTTCTTTAATTATATCCATGCATAATTCAACACATTCATCACATATAAAGACTGTTGGTCCTGCTATAAGTTTTCTTACTTCGTGTTGACTTTTGCCACAAAAGGAACAGTAAAGAATATTTTTATTATTATTGCTCATAATTTTTTATTTCGAATCAATTTGGATACTTTATTACAAGTTAGCAACTTTAATCAAGTAGAGGTTGTGTAAAAACTATATATTGTGATTTATTCTCTCTTATCTACAACTTTATCTATTAAACCGAACGCTTTTGCATTTTCTGGAGTCATAAAGTTGTCTCTCTCTAAAGCAACTTTAATATCATCAACAGTTTTTCCGGTATGCTTGGAATAAATTTCATTTAATCTTTTCTTTAAAGATAAAACTTCATTAGCATGTATTTCTATATCTGTTGCTTGACCTTGAAAACCAGCGGAAGGTTGATGAACCATTATTCTAGAATTAGGTAAAGAAAATCTTTTACCTTTAGCCCCGGCAGCTAATAAAAATGACCCCATACTTGCCGCTTGCCCAATGCATAAAGTATTAACCTCGGGTTTTATGTATTGCATAGTATCATAAATTCCAAGACCAGCTGTAACTAGACCCCCCGGACTATTTATGTATAAAGAAATTTCTTTTTTTGGATCTTCAGATTCTAAAAATAATAACTGAGCTGTAACTAATGATGCAACCGTATCATTTATAGGCCCAACAACAAATACAATTCTTTCTTTTAATAATCTTGAATAAATATCATATGCTCTCTCTCCCCTGCTTGATTGCTCAACAACCATAGGGATTAAGTTGTTCATATGTTCGTTTAATTTTGTTGTCATAATTTGATTCGGTCTACTTATACAACTTGTGATTACTTTTTGCTAACTTTTTTTGTAGATTTGCTTTTCTTGACTGCTGGTTTGGCTTTTTTTGGTGATATTTTTTTTGAACTAGTTGTTTTTTTTGGTTTAGATTTTTTTTCTTCTTTGTGATCATGATCATGATCATGCGTATGTTTGTTCAATTTTTCTTGTTCTTTTAAATTTTTTTCATTTTCTTCTTTTAAAATTTTTTCGGCCTCTTCTTTAGTAATTTCTTTTTTATTAACTTTTGCATCTTTTTTAATTTGTTCTATAATTTTTTCTTCATAAATAGAACCTCTTATTCCATCAATTGCTGATGGATTTTGCTCATAATATTCTTTAACCATTTTTTCTTGTCCGGGCATCATTTTAAATTGTTTTTCTATTTCTGAATTAACTTCATCTTGAGAAACTTTAATATTATTTTTTTCACCAAAAGCATTCAAAATTAATCCAGTTTTGATTCTCTTAATTGCTTGATTTTCTAGAGAGTTTTTATTTTTCTTTAATTCGTCTTCTTTCATACCTTGTGATAAAATTTTTATTTCTTGTTCTATTAAATTTTTTGGTAAATTTTCTAATTTTTGTTTTTCTATTTGTTCAAGAATCTGTTTTTTTGAAATCATATCTAAAGAATTTTTAAATTCATCATTAATTTGTTTTGAAATTAATTCTTTTAAATTATTTAAATCTTTTGCACCTAATGTTTTTGCAAAATCATCATTTATTTTTACATCTTCAGGTTTTTTAACTGCTGTAACATTACATTCAAAGATTGCTTTTTTATTTACTAATTCTTTTTCAGGAAAATTATCTGGTAATGTTACTTCAACTTTTTTATTCTCATTCTTTTTTACTCCTATTAATTGTTTATCAAAACCTTTAATAAATAAATCTTTTCCTAAAACTAATTGAGTTCCTTTTCCCTCATTCCCTTTAAATTCTTTTCCATTAACTGAAGCTTTGTAATCAAAAATAACTAGATCTTCATTTTTTGAAGCATAACTTTCATCAGCATCTTTGAAGTTATTTTGTGTTTTGGCTATTTGTTCAATTCTTTTGTCTGTTTCTTTTGGATTAATTTTAACCACATATTCATCTACTTTTAAGTTTTTTAAAGAAGCTACTTCTACTTTTGGCAATTCTGTAACGGATATTATATATTCAAGATCTTTACCTTCTCCAAAAGATTTAAGGTCTATTTTAGGTTGGCCTGCTGGTTTAATTTTATTGTCTTCAAGTGCTTTTGTAGTTGTGTCTTTAAGAACTTTATCAATAACTTCACCATATACAGCTTTACCAAACTGTCTTTTCAAAATTTCTGTTGGAACTTTTCCTGGTCTAAACCCTTTTAGAACTACATCTTTTCTTATTTCTTCGTACTTTGCTTCTAAATAGCCAGAAATAGTTTTTTTATCTATAAAAACTTTAATATCTTTTTCTAAACCTTTTTTATTTTCAACTGTAACTTTCATAATTAATAATGGTAGGCGAGAAAGGACTCGAACCTTCACAGCTTGCACTATTGGTTCCTAAGACCAACGCGTCTACCAATTCCGCCACTCGCCCAAATTATTGCTGCTTTATATATTATTGTTCCAATTTGTCCAATCTGAATAATAGTGTAAAAAGATATAATTATATAAAAAAAATGATTGTTTCGCCTTGTATAAGTATCTGTAAAACTGATCCAGTTACTGGTTATTGCTATGGATGCGCTAGAAACAATAAAGAGAAAAAAATTTGGAAAGACGAAAAAACCACAGATGAATGGAAAAAAACAAACATTGAAGAAATTCAAAAAAGAATGGATGGTTGGCAATTAGAAAGTTTTAAAGAATCTTATGATCATAAAACCAAACATGGAATTTCTTTATTAAAAAAAAAAATGATTAATGAAACAAAGTAATATAGCAATTATTATTTACATAACAGGTGTAATTATAGGTGCTTTATTTCTAGATATTTGGGGCGCTGAAACTAGTATTACAAAAGGCCTTATAGCTTTAGGTTGGACTGCCTTATTAATGATTGCACTTTTTTATGCAGATAAAAACGAACAATAAAAATAATTTTGAAATTTTAAAAAAGAAAATTGTTGGATGTAATAAATGTTCAAGATTAGTAAAATTTAGGAAAAAAATTTCTACTGAAAAAAGAAAGCAATATATAGAAGAAACATATTGGGGAAAACCAATTACCGGATTTGGTGATCAAAATGGAAAAATATTATTCGTTGGTTTGGCCCCAGCCGCACATGGTGGAACAAGAACTGGTAGAGTTTTTACAGGTGATAAATCATCTGATTTTTTATACAAGTGTTTGCACAAAGCAAAAATTTCAAATCAATCAAAATCAGAACATATAAATGATGGTTTGAAACTTAAAAAAGCTTATATAACAACTGCTCTTAAATGTGTTCCTCCTGGAGACAAACCTGAAAAAAATGAATTAGATAATTGTTTCGGTTTTTTTAATTCAGAAATTTCTTCTCTTAAAAACTTAAAAATTATAGTTGCTTTAGGTAAAATAGCTTTTGATGCTTGTAAATACTTTTATAAATCAAAGCACAATTTTACAGAAAAAATTAATTTTGCTCATGACAAAATTTATAAATTACCAGGTGATATAATTCTAGTTGGTTGCTATCATCCAAGTCCAAGAAATGTAAATACTGGAAGAATAAATGAAAAAAAAATGACTAATTTGTTTAAAAAAGTTCTTAAATTAGCTTAATTAATTTGCAAATTGCTTTTCTAAAATTGAAGGTATTTTTATTGGTTTTCCGCTTTCATTTACTGTGACTAGTTTAAGTTTGGCCTTTATAATCAATTCATTATTTCTTTTAATATATTGAATCATAACAAAGGATGCTTTGTTAATAGATTCAATAGAAGAATAAATTTTAAGTTTATCTTCTAATTTAGCTGACTTCAGATATTCAATATTACAAGATTTGACAATTATTAATGTATTATATTTATCTAATAATTTTTTATTGCTCAATCCAATGAAAGCAATCATCTCAGTTCTTGCTCTTTCTAGAAATTTTAAATAGTTTGAATAATAAACAACTCCACCGGAGTCTGTATCTTCATAATATACTTTAATTTCGTGAACAAATTCATTTGACATTAAATAATCATATCAAAATACTAGTTTTTTTAATACTAATGATTTTTATTATGAAGATTTATATTATTTGGTTAATTGGAGTAATAATTTGGAACTTTGGCTTTCCAAAAGCAACACCATTGGAAGATGTTTTGGTAGCAGTTATTTTGTCTTTTTTTAGTATTGTTCTAAAAAAATATTTAATTAAATAATTATTCTGCTGAAAAATATATATTTTGATAATAAGTTATTGCTGACATTTTAGAATTGTCTGTATCAGTCATTATTGCAATTCCATCTATTTCATCAACATCCAAATCATGAAATTTTTTAAAATCTTTTTTTACATTCGCTTTAACAGTAACCCATTCGTTCATATGTTCTTTTGTTGTAGCAAGAACATTATCAATTGATTTTTTGGTATATGGGCTTTGCCAATTATTTCCCACACTATTATTGCTAGAAAATACATAATTAATCGCTCTGTTAGATAAAGGTGTTGCGCCTGTTTTTTTTATAACAAAAACTCTTCCCGCAAAATCGTGACTTTTTTTAGCATTCTCTTTAATTCCATCCAAGTTTTTTTCTACTTTCCAGGTAATATTTATAAAAGGTGTAGAGTTTAAATTAACTTTTATCTCCTTTCCAAGACCAGATGCTGCATTATCAGCTACTGCTTTTAAATATTTTCCATTTTTGTTAGAGCCTAAAGTATAAATAGTTTTATTATCTGCGCCTCTCACTTTTCGTACTTTCAATTTTGCAAGTTCTTTTTCAGTAAATTCAAAAACTTTTATATTTTCTGCATAAGCAAAATTGATTAATAACAGTATTGAAATGAACAAATAAATAATTTTTGACATAATATTCTTATAGATAAATTAATCTTAAAAACAAGAATCTGTCATAATTTAAGCAATTAATAAGTAGATCTTCCACCACTAATATCAAACACTGCTCCAGTAGAAAAAGAATTTTCCTCTGATGAAAGCCAGCAGATTAATGATGTAAATTCATGAATTTCTAGAAATCTACCTCTTGGAACTTTAGAAAGCATTCTTTGAACATGTTCTTTGCTCATTTGATCTAATATCCTTGTTTTGGCGCCTGCAGGTGTGACGGCATTAACGGCTATATCTTTATCCGCTAATTCTTTTCCTAAAGCTTTTGTTAAACCGATTGCCCCTGCTTTTCCTGAACTATAAGCGCTAGCATTAGCGTTTCCATCTTTTCCTGCAACTGAAGCAACATTTACTATTCTTCCATAATTATGTTTAATCATATTTGGAACTATTGCTCGGCAACAATTAAATGTACCCATTAGATTAATCTGAACTATTTTGTTCCATATCTCTACATCATATTCCCACAATGGTCCAGTTGGGCCTGTTATGCCAGCATTATTTATCAAAATATCAATATTAGTTTTTGCAATAATTTGTGAAACGTTTTCTTCTACGTCTTTATAATTTGCGACATCGACAACATTAAATTCTAGATTAGGATTTTTGATTTCATCAACAACTGAATTAAGTAATTTTTCATCAATATCCCAAATAAAAACTTTAGCTCCAGAATCTAAAAATCTTTTAGCAACATCTAAACCAAATCCTTGTGCGCCACCAGTAACCACTGCTGTTCTATTTTTAAAATCGAATTTATTCATTGTTACTATTTTTTACTAAGCAGCAAGTATAATATAAATGAAATTAAAGCTCCAATAATCCATCCAAATGTCTGCAAAGAATCTAAATTAGAATTCCATATGGTTGAAGCTGAAAATATAAATCCAATAACTAATGAATATATTGCTTTATAGTTCCATCCAGCATTATAAATATATTCAGTGTCTTCTTTAGGATAAAATAATTCTTTATGATTAATTTTTTGTTTTTTAACGAAATAATAATCAGCTACTACCACACCAAAAATTGGTCCAAAAAAAGAAGTTAGGTTATCAAAAATTAACACAATATTTGATTGACTAAATATTGACAACCAGAAACCCGATACCAATAAACCTAAAAATATAATTAAATAACTGGCTTTATTTAAAGATAAAGAATTAGGTAAAAAATTAATTAAAATATTTTGTGAAGGTATAAAATTAGCAATTAAATTAGTTGAAAGCATAGAAACAAGAATAAATATCAATGAAAATATTGCTAAAACACTATTGTCAAATTTAGCTATTATATCATTAGGGTTAGTTAATAATCTTTCTACTGAAATTGAGTTTTTTGTTAAAATTATATCTGAACCAATTGTTAATAAAATAGCAAAAAAAGAAAAAATAATTAAATTAAAAATTAAACTAAAATTTCCTAATTGCATGTCTTTTTTATTTTTTGCGTATCTTGAAAAGTCTCCATAACTAACAACAAGAATAGAAAAATATGTAAACATGGTTCCGGTTACATAGAAAAGAGGTAAAATATTTTCTTTTGAAACTGCATTTTGTACATTTGTGCTAAGATTTAATGAATCAATTAGCTCTTTAGAGTTTTCAGAAATTATCATTATAAAAAAAATAACTAAACCAAAATAAACAAATAATGCTGAAAATTTTATAAAAGTTCTGTTTGTCTCGGCGCCTTTAGTAAACAAATATAATTGAAACAACAGTGTGATAAATAATGAAAACCAATCTAATGGATTCAATCCATAGAAAAACATAAGCAAATATTCATTGGATAATATTTGGCTATCAACTTCATACAAGAATATTCTAATCATGTATCCGATTGATTTTGAGATAAAAAATGTTTGAACCCCGAACATAAATATGCCTACCAAACCTCTTAGCATTCCTATGTATCTCGCTCCATTAAAACCCATCGATAATCTAAGAATTACGGGGAAAGGTAAACCGGTACTTTGGGAAGTTTTACCAATTATGTTTGTAAGAATAAAAATTAAAAGAGTTGCAATTAAACAGCCTGATAAAACAATAATAGAATTTAAATCATAAAGTAAATAAAATGAAGCTATTAAAGAAAAACCTATTACACTTTGTATGCTAACTGCCCAAAAATTAAAATAGTCCGACCAAACCCAATTTCTATTATTAGGATTAACAGATACAAGTTCCCAGTTTCTTAGTTGAAATTTTTCTTTTTCTTGATTCACTTCCTTATATTAAACCAATATAATTTACTGTCCATATAAGACATGTGGTAACCAAAGTACAATTTTAGGAAATATTATAATTATTATTAATCCAATAACCTGAAGAACCATAAACTGCATCATACCTAGATAAATATCTTTCAGGTCCCATTCTGGAACTACACCTTTTAAAAAATATGCAGAAAGAGCTACTGGAGGAGAGAGCCAGGCGGTTTGGAGATTTACCGCAACAAGTATAGCAAACCAAGTTAAATTAAATCCTAAAGCTTCAATTAATGGCAATATAATAGGAACTATAATCATAACTATGGGTACCCATTCTAAAGGCCATCCTAAAAGAAATATCATTACCATCACCATTGCTAAAATAAGATATTTATTCATTTCTAAAGAAAGAAGAAAATCTGTAAGAACCATCGGAGTACCTAATCTTGCGAAAACTGCTCCAAAGAAATTTGAAGCTGCAACTAAAACCATTATTAAAGCTGAAATTTCTAAAGTTTTAACTAGTGCATCTTGTAGTTTTGGAAGTGTTAATTTTTTATATGCCAAAGCTAAAATTAAAGATCCGGCTGCTCCACAACCTGCTGCTTCCGTTGGGGTAGCAAAACCAAATAATATACTTCCAAGTGCAGCAAAAACTAATGCTGCTGGTGGAACCAATCCTACAAAAAACTCTATCCATACATCTTTCATGCTTGTTGCTCTTAAACTCTTTGGTAAAGGTGGGCCAAGTTTTGGATTCATCATGCACCTTATTGTCGTATATGCTGCATACAAGCATGCCAATAGAACTCCCGGTAGTATTGCTGCTGCAAATAAGTCGGTTACAGGTATTTCCATTATAGGACCCATTACAACAAGCATAATGCTTGGTGGAATTAATATTCCTAGTGTTCCACCTGCAGTAATTGTACCTGCGGCCAGTCTTACATCATAATTTGATTTATTCATTGACTTAGCTGCCATAATTCCAAGTATTGTTACTGAAGCACCGACAATTCCTGTTGCTGCTGCAAAAATTACTGAAACAAACAATACTGCGTAATATAAAGAACCTCTAACCTTAGCTAACATTAATTGGAATGCGGAAAATAATCTTTCCATTAATCCAGCTTGCTCCATCATAATTCCCATAAATACAAAGAGCGGGACGGCGGCGAGCGTTTGCTCTGTCATGACCATTGAAAATTGGAGAGTCATTAAATAGAACACCAATTTTCCGAAACCTAGATAACCAAATACAAAACCTAAAAAAATTAATGTAAATGATATTGGAAATCCTACAAAAATTGCAAAAAGCATCACTCCAACAAGTATAAAACCTAGTATTGCAGGATCTATTAAATGAGAGATCATTTTTCTCCCGGCCATCTGCCCTTAGTGGCAGCATAATAACTTTTAAATAATTCTGAAATTCCTTGAATTAATAAAAAAATAATACCTATCAACAAACATGTTTTAATAGGCCACATATAGGGCATCCAAGTTGTATCCATGCCTCTTTCACTTCTCATTATAGACTCTTGAACAAAACCAACTGTCATGTAACAAAAAACAATTAATCCTGGAAAATAAAATAATAAGTAAAGCCAAAAGTCTACTCTACCCTGTGTTTTAACTTTAAAATTTCTATATAAAAAATCAGCTCTTATATGAACGCCTTTTGAAAGTGCATAACCTGCACCTAACATAAACAAAGCACCATAGAAAAATCGACTCATATCATAAGCCCAAATTGTTGGTGCTAAAAATAATTTTCTGGCTAGGACTTCATAAACCATTCCTAATATTAGAGGTATAGTAATCCAACAGACGATATTACCAATTATTTTGCTAAACTTATCTATGCTTACGATTGTCTTTGACATCCATTTAGGCATATCTTTTGGCATTTTTCTTGATCCGCCTCTTCTTTCGGCGATCATTTCATCTGAAATATCTAACTTAGTTGGTTTTTTTGCCATGAGTATTTTTCTTAAAAAAAAGCGGACTTAAAAACTTAAGTCCGCTTTTTTAATTTATCTTTTTTGCTTAACTACTACTTCAATGTCGCTGCGTGAGCCATTCCTAGCTGCGCATTTGACATTTGAGCTCCTGCCCAGAAAGGAACTGCTGTATCAGCAAATTTTTTCTGAGAGTCCCATACTTTTTTGAAAAATGCATTTTTTTCTGCATTTTTGTTTAAAGTAGCGTTAGCTGCTGCCATGTACTCAACAAAGTAATCTTTAGGAGTATCATGTAATTGAACACCGTGTTTAGTAGTCAATTCATGTAAAGCTTCTCCGTTTACAAGAATTCTTCTTGCTAAAGATTTCATTAATGATGCATCTGCTGCAACTTTTAATGAAGTTTTCTCATGGTCAGATAATTTGTTGTATTTAGTTCCATTTATATAAAAGTCAGCATTAACCACTACTTGGTGTAAACCTTGTAGGTAGTAATGTTTAAGAACTTTTTGGAAACCAAAAACCATGTCAGGCTTAGGACAACACCATTCAGCAGCATCAATAGTTCCTGCTTCAAGTGCTGGAAGAATATCTCCACCACCCATAGCAACTGATGCAATTCCGATATCTTTATAAGTTTGTCCTGGAATTCCTGGAGGAGTTCTGAATTTCAATTTTCTGAAATCATCCATGTTTTTGATTGGCTCTGGGAACCATCCTAAAGCTTCTGGTCCAACTGGTTGAAGCATAAAACCTTTGATGTCTCTTTTCATTTCTTTCCAAAGTTGATCATAAAGTTGTTCTCCGCCACCTGATAAGAACCAAGATAAAAATGCGATGTTGTCAATACCAACACCTGCACCTGCTACTGGAGATCCAAATAACATTGCAGCTGGGTGTTCTCCAGACCAGTAGTGAGTCCAAGCAAAACCACAATCAATTAAACCTTTGTCAACAGCATCAAGAGTTTCTTTAACTCCTACAACTGTACCCGCTGGCATAATTTCGAATTTTAATGAACCACCTGTTAATTTAGTAACTGTATCAGTAAAGTCTTTAAGCATGATGACTTCGTCACCTTTTGCATTAAGAACAGTCTGACATTTAAATGTTTTTGCAGCGTTAGCATTAGATATAAATCCAAATACAAGAGTAACCGCAAATAACATTGAAACGATTTTTTTCATTATTTTCCCTCTTTATTGTTAAATTTAACGAACGGCATATTTGCAAAATTATCTTTGCTATACAAGCGTCAAATAAGATATTTTTTTTTAAAAAACCTTTAAATAGCTTAATAATTTAAAATAATTTATAAGAATTCTAAAATGGAAAATTTTGATTTCATAATTATCGGAGCTGGATCCGCAGGTTGCGTTTTAGCAAATAGATTGTCTGTCAATCCAAATAATAAAGTCCTTCTTTTAGAAGCTGGAGGAAAAGATAGTAGCCCATGGATACATATCCCTGGCGGCTATTTTAAAACAATGCACAATCCTGAAACAGATTGGTGTTTTAACACTGAGCAAGAACCTAATTGTGATAATAGACAAATGGTTTATCCAAGAGGTAAAACACTTGGAGGAAGTTCTTCTATCAATGGAATGCTATATATTAGAGGTCAATCTAATGACTACAATTATTGGAGACAGCTAGGAAATGTAGGTTGGTCTTGGGAAGATGTTCTCCCATATTTTAAAAAATCTGAAGATTTTCAGTTTGGTGAAAATGAATTTCATGGATCAGGAGGTCCTATAAAAGTAGAAAAAATGAGGGCTACATTTAAAGTTTTAGATTTATTTTTAGAAGCGGCAGAAGAATTTGGTTATAAAAAAACTGAAGATTTCAATAGTGGTAACAATGAAGGAATGGGATATTTTCCTCTTACTGTAAAAAATGGTTTTAGATGCAGCACTGCTGTTGGTTACTTAAATCCAGTTAAGAAAAGAAAAAATTTAAAAATTATTACAAAAGCTCATATAAAAAATATTGATTTTGAAAATAACAAAGCAACAAATGTTAATTATTGGATAAATAATAATTTAATCTCAGTTAAAGCAAATAAAGAAATAATTTTAAGTGCTGGTACTATTGGCTCTCCTCATATTTTGCAAGCTTCAGGTATTGGACCAGGTGATCTTTTAAAAAATAATAATATTAATGTTATTAAAGATCATCAAGGTGTTGGAAGAAATCTTACTGATCATTTAATGCTTAGACCTGTATATAAAGTAAAAAATTTAGAAACGTTAAATGATATCTATTATAGCATTTCCAAAAAAATTATCGCAGGACTAAATTTCTTTTTATTCAGAAAAGGTCCTTTGACTGTTGGGGCAAGTTATTTATGTGGCTTTATTAAAAGTGATACTCATTTAGAAACTCCAAATTTACAATTTCATGTGTCCCCAGCAAGCACCGATTATCTTGGAAAATCTTCTCTGCATAAATTTCCTGGATTTACACCAACTATAACAAATGTAAGACCAACAAGTAGAGGTTCAATTGAATTAAAATCTCCTGATACAAGAGTGTCTCCTAAAATAAAAATGAATTATTTGTCAACAGACGAAGATAGAGAAATAGCAGGAAAATCTTTAAAAATTGTTCGTAATATAGTGATGAATTCTAACGCATATAAAAATTATCAACCAGAAGAATTAAGACCTGGAATTAATATCACTGATAATGAAGCTTTAGCAAAAGAAGCTGGCAAATTTGCTAATACTATATTTCACCCTGTTAGCACTTGTAGAATGGGAAATGATGATAGTGCAGTTGTAAATGACAGATGTATTGCTCATGGACTAGAAAATTTAAGAATAGTGGATGCTTCTGTAATGCCTAGTATTACCTCAGGAAATACAAATGCTCCAACAATTATGATTGCAGAAAAAGCATCAGATATGATAATTGAAGATAGTAAAACATGACAGAACAAGTTGTAATTTTTTTTCAGATTGTATTTATCGATTTAGTTCTAGCTGGTGATAATGCAATTATCATTGGTATGGTTGCTTCAAAATTTCCGATAGATCAAAGAAAAAAAATAATTTTCTGGGGTATAGGAGCTGCAATAATACTAAGAATAATTTTTACTCTTTTAACAGCTTACTTGCTTCAAATTACCGGCCTAAGATTAGTAGGTGGAATTCTTCTACTTTATATTTGTTATAAATTATATGTGGATGTCATTAAGAATAGTTCTAATGATAACGAAAATATAAAAGTTGATAATTCATCATTTACAAAAGCCATAACCACAGTAATTTTAGCGGATATAACTATGAGCCTTGATAATGTTTTAGGTGTTGCTGGTGCAGCAAGGGATCATTACATTTTATTGGTTTTTGGGTTAGTTTTATCAATAATTTTAATGGCAACAGCTGCAACTCTTATATCAAAATGGATAAAAAAATATAGATGGATAGGATGGATTGGCTTATTGGCTATTTTATTTGTAGCAATTGAATTGATATATACAGATTTAAAGCTATTTTTATAACCAATGTACTTAAAAAAAATAAATTTAAAAAAGAAATATGCTTTAGTTACGGGTGCAGGCAAAGGTATAGGTAGAGCTTGTTCAATAGCCTTAGCTGAAGCTGGCGCTACCGTTATTGGATTAAGTAGAACTCAATCAGATTTAAACAAACTTCAAAAAGACATCAAAAAAGTTAAAGGAAAATTAATTAAAGTAAATTGTGATGTAATGAACTTTAAAGATTTAAGTGACAAATTAAAAAAAATTAAATTGATTGACGTCTTGGTTAATAATGCTGGAACAAATATCCCAGAACCTTTTGAAAAAATCCAACAAAAAAGTATGAATTACTTAGTAGATTTAAATTTAAAAGCAGCATTTAACGTTGCTCAGATAGTTGCAAAAAAAATACTTAAAAATAAAAAAAGAGGTGGTTCAATAATAAATATGTCTTCTCAACTAGGTCACGTTGGTATGTCAGGAAGAAATGTTTATAATATGACAAAATTTGGTATTGAAGGCTTAACCAAAGGTATGGCTGTTGAGCTTGCTTCAAAAAATATTAGGGTAAATACAGTAGCACCCACATTTGTTGAAACACCTATGGTAAAAAAATTTTTTAAAAATAAAAGATTCAAAAAATTAGCTCTAGAAAATATTCCTATGGGGAAAGTGGCTAAAGAAAGCGATGTCGCAACAGCTGTTTGTTTTTTAGCTTCAGATGCTGCTGCTATGATAACTGGAACATCTATTATAATAGATGGAGGTTGGACAGCAAAGTAATGAAAAAGATATTGCTTACGGTAGCAATTTTATTTTCAACAAACTCATTTGCAATTGAATTTACTGGAAAATTTGTCCAAGGACATTTTATACTTGGAAAAACTAATCCTGGATCAAAAATTGTTATAGATAAAACAGAAATCAAAGTTTCAAAAGATGGTTATTTTGTTTTTGGAATAGATAGAGATAGAAAATTTGATATTTTAATAACTAAAATTGCTAATGATAAAAAGGAAAAAATTACTAAAAAAGTTTTTAAAAGAAAATATAAAATACAAAAAATCGATGGTCTTCCAGAAAATAAAGTAACTCCTCCCGAGTCTGTTTATAAAAGAATAAAAAAAGAAAATAATGCAATTGGTGAAGCTAGGGCAATTAATTCTGATCTAAATTATTTTAAAAATAAATTCATAATGCCTGTTGATGGAATAATTACAGGTGTATATGGAAGTCAAAGAATATTAAATGGAAAACCAAAATGGCCTCACTATGGAATTGATATAGCTGCTAAACAAGGAACTCATATAATATCATCTGGAAATGGAATTGTTACTATGGCTGAAGATGATCTTTATTATACAGGTGGAACAATAATTATGGATCATGGTCATGGTATTTCAACAATCTATTCACATTTAGAAAATGTTTTAGTTTCTGTTGGAGATAAAATAAACCAAGGAGATATAATAGGAACTGTTGGTTCTACTGGAAGATCTACAGGACCACATTTAGATTTTAGAATTAACTGGTTTCAAACACGTTTAGATCCAATGACGGTAATTAACTAATGGGACTACATTTTACAAAAGAAGAATTTTCAATAAGAAAATCTAAAGTAATTCAGTTAATGAAAGATCAAAATATTGATGCACTTTTGATGTTTCGACAAGAGTCGATGTATTGGCTTACTGGTTATGATACTTTTGGGTATGTTTTTTTTCAGTCACTAGTATTAGACCAAAATGGAAATATAATTTTATTAACCAGAGCTCCAGATTTAAGACAGGCTCAAAATACTTCTAATATTAATGATATTAGAATTTGGATAGATAAAGATGGATCTCAACCAACAGATGACCTTAAAATTATTTTAGATGAATTAAACCTTAAAGGAAAAAAATTAGGAATTGAATATGAAGCATACGGATTAACAGGCAAAAATGCTTTAACTTTAAATAAGTCTTTAGAAAATTATTGCTCAATAGAAGATAAATCTGAACTAATAAATAAGTTAAGAGTAATTAAATCAAAAGAAGAAATTGTTTATGTAAGAAAAGCTGCAAACTTAGCTGATAAAGCTTTGGATGAAGCTTGGAAGTATGCAAAAGCTGGAGCGAGTGAATCTAAAATACTTGCAGAAATGAATAGAGTTATATTTGAAGGAGGTGGAGATTATCCAGCTAATGAATTTATTATAGGTTCGGGAAAAAATGCTCTGCTTTGTAGATATCAAGCTGAAAAGCAAATTTTAAATAAAACTGATCAATTAAGTATAGAATGGGCTGGAACTTTTAGACATTATCATTCAGCAATGTTTAGAACAATACCTATAGGAACAGCTGATCCAAAACATTTTAAAATGCATGAAGCTTGTGTTGAGGCTTTAAAGAATTGTGAAGATAAACTTAAAGCAGGTAATAAAATTGGCGAAGTATTTGATGTTCACGCTAAAACTTTTGATGATCTTGGTTATAATAAAGCAAGAATGAATGCTTGTGGATATTCTTTAGGAGCAACCTTCTCTCCTAATTGGATGGATTGGCCCATGCTTTACACCGGCAATCCATATGTCATTCAACCAGGTAATGTCTTCTTCATGCACATGATACTTATGGATTCAGATAATGAATTAGCTATGAATCTAGGGGAGACTTATTTGGTGACTGAAAATGAAAATGAAAGATTAGGAAAACAAAAATTAGACTTAGTAGTATTATGAAGAAAAAATTAATTTATTTTTTTTGTATATTTTTTTCTTTAATTTCATTTAATGCTAATGGAGCAGATAAATCTGGGATTGAATCTTTAGAAGTTAATTTTGAACCTATACCTTTATCCCATCTGCCACTTGATAAAATTATTAAACATCAATTTACTGTAAAAAATAATGGTAACAAATCTATGGTTATAGATTTTGATGGAAAAATCGTAAAACCTTTTAAACAAAAAATGGATAGTGTTACTCCGGAACCACAAAAGTTATATTTGGAACCTGGTGAGACAGGAACTATCACAGCAAAGTTTGATGAAAAGCATGGAAAACTTCCTCACTTTATGCCTAAATCGAAACCTAAACCTGGAAAATTTCAAAGAGAAATTGAATGGACCTTTAAAGATACAAAAACAAATAAGAAAAAAAAATTTAATGTAACTATTGATTTTATTGTTTTAGATGAAAATAAAATAAAAGGTGATTTAAAGGTAAGTGGTAAAGTATTAGATGAAAAAGGTATTGCCAAATCAGAAACAGAAGTTGTGCTTTCAACAGGTTATTGGAGCACTTCTACAATTACAGATGAAAATGGTAATTTTAGTTTTCCAGGTGTCCCACAAAGAAACGATTGGCTTTTAACAGCTACAGAAGGAATTATTACTGGTGATGAAGAAGCATGTGTGCCACAGCCAGCTCCAGGACCATCTTGTCCTGATCCGCCTCAAAGAAGAGCTTTTGCTTTTGTAACACCAGATAAATCTGATTACCAATTAGTATTAAAATATCCAAAATTAAAAGCTTCTTATAAAATTACTAAAAGTGTGAAAACTGATATTGGTTTTTGGACTGGTGATGTAGATGAAAATGAAAATCAAGTTTTGTTGATAAATGGAATGGAGAATTGGAATAAGGTTTCTCAGTCTAAATCTAAACTATATCTATTTTCACTAGATGGTGATCTAATTTGGAAACATGATTTATCATGGCAGGGTTGGAATGCAGATTTATCACCTGACGGTAAATATGCAGCTTTCGTAACATCTATGTGTGATAAAAAAACAAAATGTCCTTTTGGTGTAATAGAAACAGCAACTGGTAAAACTTTGTGGACTAAAAAAGCTAAACAAATCAAAGTCACCAAACATCCAAAACTCGAAACAAAGGAAATTCAAATTTCAAATAATAATAAATATCTAGCTGTAGGTGGTGTAGATGGCACATTTATTTTGTTTGATCTTAAAACTGGAAAAATTTTATGGACAAAATTTATATATGGACAAATAAGAGGTATCCTTTTTGATAAGAATGATGAATTTATTTATGCTGGGACGGGAGATCGTAATGCTTATAAATTAAATATTAAAGATGGATCAATAATTTGGAAAGCGAATATAGGTAGTTGGCCTTATGTTGGAGCCTTTAAATTATCTAAAGATGAGAGTCTCTTAGCATCTGGAGGAAAATATGGAGATGTAGCCGTTATTCAAACTAAAGATGGAAAAGTACAATGGTACGAAGATATGAATGATGTTGTGTCATGGTTAGATTTTTCACCAGATGGAAAATATTTGGTAGCTGGAGGAGGAGGTCAATATGCAACAACATTATATAAAGTAGATAATGGTGAAAAAATTTGGAGAATAGAAGGTTTTAGTCATCAAGGAAAATTCTCTCCTGATGGAAAATATATCATGATGGGTGATCGAAACATTCGTCTTGTAGATATAAATGGAAATGATTTAACAAATGTAGAGTTTTCAGAAGAAGGTTGTAGACCTGGTTGTGGTGGAATTTTTGCATATGTTTCAAAAGATGGATCAAAAATAGTCTATACGCGTAGAGATATCGATCCATCTCATAGTGTATTTTTTGTTAATGGAACAATAAAAGAATGGGATTATAAAAATACTGCAGTTACGAGAAAAATTAAAAGAAAAGATAACAAATTAGATCCTAAAAATGAAAATGATCTACCTGTTTTCAGTCCAAAACAAATGGAATGTCTTGGAGATTTATTTGGAACTGAAAGAGCTGAAGAATTAACAAAACAGAAACCATCTGAAGAAGAAATAAAAAAAATGACACCTTGTATGAAAGCTGACAAAACAAAACCAAAACCTAAACAAAATGAACAAGGCCCAAGAGTTTTTGGTCCACAACAGATGCAATGCCTTATAGATATATTTGGATCTGAAAAAGCAGACAGATTAACTAAAGAGAAACCTTCTGAAGAAGATATGAAAAAAATGGCGCCTTGTATGGAGCCTGGTAAAACAAAACCAAAACCAAAAGACAAAAAAGGTCCAATCGTTTTTGGACCTCAACAAATGCAATGTCTTATAGATGTGTTTGGATCTAAGAAAGCTGAATCAATAAGATTGGGAGGAATGGCTAATGTTTCGCCTGAAGATATGAAAAAAATGGCACCATGTATGGATCCGAGTAAAACAAAACCAAAACCAAAAAATGGGAAAGGCCCAACGGTATATAGTCCAAAACAGATGAAATGCCTTAATGATGTATTTGGACCTAAAAAAGCAGAGTCAATAAGATTGGGAGGAATGGCTAATGTTTCGCCTGAGGATACTAAAAAAATGGAACCATGTATGAAACCATAAGGAAAGTTAAACAATTATTTTTTAATACTTTTATATACTTGCCAACCTACTATTAGAATAGTGAATACCAATATAATTGCCGTTAAAGGTCTGGCCCACAAGAAATCAAAAGAACCATTGCTAATTAATAATGATCTTCTTAAATTTTCTTCCATTAAGCCACCTAAAACAAATGCAAGAATTAATGGTGGCATTGGAAAATCATATAATCGCATGAATGTTGCAACAACTGCAATTCCTATCATTAGATAAATATCAAAATTATTAAATGACATTACATAAATTCCAGTAATTGAAAAAAACAATATGAGTGGAATTAAATAATTTTTAGGGACGGCAAGTATTCTAGCTATATAAGGTATTAAAGGTAAATTAAGTATAAGTAATATTACCATTCCAATATACATTGACATTATTACTGACCAAAATATTTCAGGATTAGTTACATACAATCTTGGACCTGGCTGAATTCCAAATCCTAACAAAGCACCAAGCATTACAGCAGTAGTTCCACTACCTGGTATACCTAAAGTCAACAAAGGAACAAAGGCACCGGAACAAGCTGCATTATTTGCAGTTTCAGGTGCTGCTAAACCATGAACACTTCCTTTACCAAATTTTTCTTTTTCTTCATCCTTAACTAAATTTCTTTCCATTCCATAAGCTAAAAATGAGGCTATTGTTGCTCCTGCACCCGGTAAAACTCCAATTAAAAAACCAATAATAGATGTTCGAGGAATTGTTTTTAACATTTTACTTCGTTCTTCTTTATTTATCTTGATTGAACCTAGTTCAGTTAATGAAACTTGTTTGGCTGCTGCAGTTGGATCGTTGCGTTTTAAGATAATTGTTAAAGCCTCACTCATTGCAAAAGTTGCCATAACAACAAGAACGAAACTAATGCCATCAGTTAAATTCATATTGTTAAATGTAAATCTTGTAATATCAGATAGACTATCTTGACCAACAGATGCTAACATTAAACCCAAAACTACCATCATCATTGCTTTTATAAATTGACCTTTAGATGAAAAAGCAGCAATTGCAGTTAATCCTAAAATCATCAATGCAAAATAATCGGGTGATCTAAATGATAAACTCACTTTTGATAAACTTGGAGCCATAAATAGTAGATAGATAGCTGCGAGTGTACCGCCAGCAAAAGAACTCCAAGCTGCGATTGCTAATGCTTTTCCAGCTTTACCTTGTTGTGCCATAGGATAACCATCAAATGAAGTTGCTACAGTTCCTGGAACTCCTGGAGCATTTAATAATATTGATGAAGTTGAACCTCCAAATACAGCACCATAATATACACCTGCCATCAAAATTAATCCTGTTGCAGGATCAAATCCATATGTAATTGGTATCATTAATGCAATGGCTGTCATTGGTCCAAGACCTGGGAGCATTCCAATAATTGTTCCAAAAAAACAACCAACCATTACCATTAATATGTTCTGAAAAGTTAGAGCGGTTTTTAAACCAATTAAAATTCCTTCGATCATCCCATTACTCCAATCATTTTTAGAAATGGGTCTCTTAAATAAATCTCAAGTACTCCATGCAAAAGGTACATAAATGCTGCAACAAATGGGAATGATAATAAAAACATTAATATCCATCTTCTTTCACCTAAGAAATAATATGAAGCTATTAAAAATAAAGATGTAGTTAGAAAATATCCTACTTTTAAAATGGTAGCTCCATAAATAATTGCAATCAAAACCAAAATAGCAGTTTTTTTATATTCTAATGTTTTGTGTTCAATTTTAATTGTGTTCGGATCTGGTAAAATGACTTTTAATCCAGAAAAAAATAAACCTGCATAACCTAAATAAATTGGAAATGTTCTAGCATTGAATGGCGCATTTTCATCAAATGAAAAAACTTGAATTTGGTATGCTGTATATAAATAAAATGCAGAAAAAATAAAAAAGAGCAGTGATATAATTTTTGTAGTATTTATATTCACTGCTCTAATTTTTTAATAACCTTAAAGATTATATTACTCCTAGTTTTTTCATAAGAGCTGTCATTTCTTCAGTTTGTTTTTCTAAAAATGAAACAAACTTATCACCTGGATTATAAATATTTACCCAAGCGTTTCTTGCTCTGACAGTTTCCCATTCAGAAGTTTTTTGTACATCACCAAGCATTTTAGCAATTTCATTTTTCATGCTTGAGCTCATTCCTGGAGGTCCAAAAAACCCTCTCCAGTTAACAAATTGTACGTCATAACCCTGTTCTTTTAATGTTGGTGCATCTGGTGCATCAGAAACTCTTGAAGGTGCAGTAATACCAATGATTCTTACTTGATCTCTTGCGCCCATCAATTCTCCTAAACCTGTAGAGATAATTTGAGTCTCACCAGATAAAAGTCCAGCTAAAGCTTTACCACCAGCATCATATGGAACGTAAATAACATCATTTGGATTTGCTCCAGCTGCTTGAAAAGCTAAAGCACCAATCAAATGGTCCATACTTCCTCTTACAGATCCGCCAGCCATTTTTACTGAACTTGAATCTTTTTTATAAGCATCCACAACATCTTTAAAGTTTTTGTATGGTGAACTTTTAGCAACAGCTATTGCACCGTAGTCTCCAATTACTCCAGCGATTGGTACTACATCTTTGTAAGATAAAGTTCCACTTCCACTTACATAACCTTTGTGTCTAGTAATAGATCTTAAAACTAATGGTGTTGATTGTACTAAAACTGTATTAGCGGGTTTAGTGTTAATCATAAAAGCTAGTGCTTTTCCACCACCACCACCTGACATATTTTCAAATGATGCACTTTTTAAGAATCCTGCTTTTGTTAAAGCTTCTCCAGTTCCTCTAGCAGTTCCATCCCATCCACCGCCAGCACCGCCACCAATTACAAAATGCAACTTATCAATTGCAAAAGAATTTGTTGCTGAAAATAATAGAACCGCAGAAAATAAAACTGAAATTAATGATTTAAATAGTTTCATTGTTTTCCTCTCTTTATTAATTATGATAGTTAATCATAAAATATAAATTAGTGTCAACAACCATTAATAGAATACATGTCAAGCGCGATTCCATTTAACAGGAAAGAGATAAAATCATTAGTTTCATCTAAGTTTTTATTAGTAATTTTAATTTCAACCCCAAGTGCAATTATTGCTGAATACTTTAACATACCCTTAGCTTGGATGTTGGGGCCAATGATAGCAATATCTATTGCTGCCCTAATGGGTTTAAAAGTTGTAATGCCCAAATTAGCTTTAAGTGGAATTTTAATTATTCTGGGTCTTTATATTGGAACTTATATTGATCAAAATTTAATTAACCAGATGGTAAATTGGATTTGGACAACTATAATTATGTTTTTTTACATTCTAATTAGCATAATAATAGTTTCAAAATATCTTCAAAAATTTTCTGGTTACAATGAAAAAACAGCTATTTTTTCTGCAGCACCTGGTGCTCTTGGGCCATTATTAATTTTAGCTGAACACGAAAATTCAGACTTATCTCAAGTTGCTACTTCACATTTAATAAGACTTATTATTATAATTACCGTTTTTCCTTTTATAATAGTTAATTACTCAAATTCTGATGCAATAGTATTAGAAGAAATAAATTATCTAGATCAAAATCATTTTAATCTTATTATTCTTATAACTGGATCAATAATTTTGATTTTGTTGTTTGATAAAATAAAAGTGCCTGCTGCTTTATTGTCAGGAACTTTAGTGGCTAGTGGTATTTTACAAGTTACTGATATCGCATCATATAAATTACCTGAATTTTCAATAAATTTTTGCTTGTTAATTTTAGGTGCTTCTGTTGGATGTAGATTTGCTGAAAAAACTATTAAAGAAGTTGCAAATAATACTTTTCACAGTTTCATTGCAACTAGTTTACTTGTTCTACTAGGTTTAATTGCAGCTTATGTTGCTACATTTTTTGTAGATAACAATTTTTTAACACTAGTATTATCTTTTTGTCCTGGTGGAATTTATGAAGTTGCCGTTATTGCAATTGCATTTGAATTAGAGCCTGATTTTGTATCCTTCCACCATATAATTAGACTTTTATTTATTTTATTTACTATACCCATAATATTAAAAGTAATTAACAAAGTTAAGAAAGTTCGTTAGATAATTTTTCAAATACCTTATCAGCAGAAAGTTTATTTAAATCATTAACTTGTATCGCTTTAAAATTTTCTCTTTCTATGCTTTGTAAAAATGCAGATGCATGTGAACCAAATAATGTTAATCCCCTTGCATTTAAATGTGCGGTCATATGAGCAGGTCCAGTATCATTTGCCACAACAAAAGAACTATTTTTTATAAGTGTTGATAATTGTGAAATATTAAGAGCTTTTTTATTATCTAATATACTTAAAGCGTTAATTTTTTTTGCTTCATTAATTTCATTTGGTCCTGGTGCGACTATAATTTTAAAAGCATCATTATAATTTTCTTTAATCTTTTTAATGAGGTCATTGTAATAAGGCCATCTTTTTGATGTTAAATGAGCAGAGGCAAAAGGAAATAAAATTATATATTTTTCTAATTTATAATCAGATTTAATTTTTGAAATATCAGAACAGCTCCATGAAAAGTCTGGGGACATCGTATGATTAGTATTTATTCCTGAAGTTTTAAGTTGATGATTAAATCTATCTAAAACAGGTTTTTTATCAAATTCATTCTTTGAACTATTTGAAGGAAGAGTTGTTTCAGATGAAGACCAAGTATTAAAATTTGCATTTGGAAATAAAATTGTTTTATAAAAAGATGTACGTTTAGAATTTTGCAGATCATATACTTTAGAAAACTTATATTTTTTAATAGTTCTCATTAAAGGATACAAATAAAATATATTAAATCTTGAAAGACGTTTGTCTAAAATAATTTCTTTTATATTTTTATTTTTTTTAAATAAATCAACGTATGGTTTGCTCGTTAACAAGTAGATTTCATCATTAATATGATTTTCAGAAATATCTTGTATTGCGCCACATGCTTGGGCTATATCTCCTAAAGATCCAAGTTTTATAATGAGAATATTTGACATATTTATAACAACTTAACATACTATAAAACATTATGAACAAAATTCTAGTTGAAGTATCAGTTGGTGAACTTTTAGATAAAATTTCAATCCTCGAAATTAAAAAAGAAAAAATTAAAGATGAAAAAAATCTTAATTTTATTAACGATGAATATAAAATCTTAAAAGCAGAATTAGATCAAAATATAAAATCAGACGAAAAATTACAAAATTTATTTCAATCCTTAAAAGAAATAAATTCAAAACTTTGGGTTATTGAAGATGAAAAAAGATTATGTGAAAAAAATTCAAATTTTGGAGATGGTTTTATCAAATTATCTAGAGATGTACATTTTCTTAATGATGATAGGGCCAAAATAAAACTAGAAATTAACAATCATACCGGTTCAAAGATTAGAGAAATCAAAAAATATACTAATTACTAAATTAAATTATTATATATTTTTAATAACTGAACTTTCTTTCTAAATATTTTATTGTGCTATGAACTAAAAAAGTCATAAATAAATATATACTGCCCGCAACTATAAAAACTTCTATTGGTTTAAATGTTGTTGAAATAATATATTTTGCTACACCCGTAAGATCCATTAAAGTTACTGTGCTAGCTAATGAAGTTCCTTTAAGCATTAATATAATCTCATTACCATAAGCTGGTAAAGATTGCCTAATAGCTATTGGTATTTGAATTTTATAAAAAATAATTTTGTTTGAAATGCCAAGGCTTTTTCCCGCTTCTATAAATCCTGGTTTTATTGTCTGAAAAGCTGAACGCAATATTTCTGAAGTATAAGCGCCTGTATTCAAAGCGAATGCAATTATTGCACACCAATAAGGTTCTTTTAATATAACCCACAACATTGTTGATCTTAAATATTCAATCTGTCCTAATCCAAAATAAATAATGAATATTTGAACTAATAAAGGTGTGCCTCTAAATACATATGAGTATCCATATGCAAATTTATTTATTATTGGATTTTTATTCATTCTCAAAATGGCAAATAAAAGACCAATAAATAATCCAAAAAATAATGATGCAGACAACAATTTTAATGTGATTAGAGTTGCGCTTAGTAACTTTGGAAAACTATTAATCATTAATTCAAAATCCATTAATATCCTCTACTGTATTTAACTTCTAATTTATTAATAAACTTCATACTTAAATATGTAAGCAGCAAATATAAAACTGCTGCAAATGAATAAAAGAATAAAGGATCTCGTGTTGATCCTGCTGCTATATAAGATTGTCTCATTATTTCTACTAATCCAGTAACTGAAATAAGAGATGTATCTTTTAAAGTTATTTGCCAAACATTACTTAAATTTGGAATAGCAAGTCTTAACATTTGTGGCAAAACAACTTTATAGAACTGGATATGTTTTTTTATTCCTAAAACTTTTGAAGCTTCAAACTGTCCTCTGTCTATTGATTGAATTGCTCCTCTAAAAACTTCTGTAGAATAAGCTCCTGATATAATGCCAATTGCAAATGAACCTGTGATAAATGCATTAATTTCAATATATTCAAAATATCCAAATATAGATGCTACATACATAATTGCGCCACTACCACCAAAAAAAAATAAGTAAATAACTAGAAGTTCAGGAACACCTCTAATTACAGTAGTGTAACAATTTCCAATTAAATTTAGGAATTTGTTTTTAGATAATTTTAATGGTGTGAATATTAATGCGAAAAAAAAACCAATTAACATTGCTGTAACTGATACAGCTAAAGTCATTAGGGTTGCGTAAAATAATTCATCACCCCAACCAGTTTTTCCAAATGCTAGAAGTTCCATATAGACTGGCGACTATATATCATAGTCGCCAAATCTAAAATTAATTACATAGAAGCGTCAAAACCGAACCACTTAGTAGCAATTCTGCTAATATCTCCATTTTTTCTTGCTTCATTAATGGCTTTGTTAAATGCTTTTAACAATTCAGCGTCTCTTTTACCAATAGCATCATCCCCAGCTTGTCTAAGGCCAACTCCAACACCATTACCAAATGCACCGCCTGAAAAAGTTGGTCCAGTTAAAACAACTGGCTTACCAGATTTTTCTGCATAATCAGTAAAAGCAACTGCGGCTGCAAGAGCAGCATCGCATCTTCCAGAAGCTAAATCTAAGTTAACCTCATCTTGAGTTTTATAAGTTCTTACATCAACTTTTCCTACATCACCAGAGTCTAAAAAGTTTTGGTGGATAGTTGCTGTTTGAACACAAACAGTTTTGCCAGCCAAAGCTCCTGTTAAAGTTTTAAGAGCTTTAGTCACATCAGATCCGCCTAAAGATAAATTTATTCCTTCAGGAGTATCTAAACCTTCAAGACTTGAACCTTTCATTACAGCCAAAGAAGCTACTTCATCAGCATAACCTTGTGAGAAAGTTATTGTTTTTTTTCTTTCATCTGTAATTGACATACCGGCCATGATTGCATCAAATTTTCTCATAACTAATGCAGGTATCATTCCGTCCCAATCTTGTTCAACAATAACGCATTGTTTTTCCATATATCTGCAAAGAGCCCAAGCTAATTCAACTTCAAATCCAATTAGTTTACCTGAAGCATCTTTTGAATTCCATGGAGGGTAAGCACCTTCAGTTCCTATTCTAATTTTATCATTAGCATTTACGCTAAAAATAATTAATAAAGAAGCCAGAACTGAAAAAATAGTTTTTTTGAATATATTCATTATTTCTCCTTTTAATTTAAAAAAATATTATTTCACAAAATAATAGATTAAAAAAGAAAAATTAATGATTTATTGATGAAGAAAAATTCCAAGAACAATCAAAACTTGGTATATAAACTCTTGATAATTTTGTATTTCCAAAACTATGGTTAAATACATTCATCCAATTTTCAACTTGTTTTGGTTTTTTATCCTGGCTTCCTACTTGCGCTGTAATAACACCTTTAGGTTTTAGTATTCTAACTAAAGAGTCCATATTCTTTGCAGCCAAATCTATACAAAATTGATCATCATTTAGATCAACATATATTTGATCATATGTATCATCTTTAATTGATTTTATGCTTTCAAATGCATCGCCCCAAACACATTTAACTGAATTTTTTTCTGAAGCTTTTTCGCCAATCTTGCTTAAATGTTTATCACAAACTTCAACAACTTCAGGATCTAGTTCGTACCAATCAATAAATCCAAAATTTTGTGAAATACATTCTCGCGCAACTCCTCCGTCACCACCTCCAATAATTGCAGCTTTTTCTTTTTTTGAATTTAATTTTAAACCCGAATTAACAAATGTTGAACTATATAAATGTTCATCGCTTTCAGCGACCTGTATTTCATTATCTATAAAAAGAGATTTTCCAAACTGTTCTAATTCCAAAATTTCCACATATTGACCTGCTTTAGATTTAAAGTTTTCTAAAACTTTATTAACCACATAAGATTTACGTAATCCAGGTGAGCTATAATTGTCATGGTACAAGTCAACAGTATCTCTATTAAATTCTTTTTTAATTATATGTGTATGTTCTATTTCGTCTTTAATTACATCTATTGCAATAGAGGGTGAAATATTCGCACATGTAAAAAAATCAAAACTGATGATTCCCTTTTCAGGAAAAGTATGAAAACTTATATGACTTTCAGCCAATAAAGCTACCAAAGTAAAACCCTGAGGTTCAAATTTATATTTTGAAATTTCTAAAACAGTAACTTTTGCAAGTTTAGCAATTCTATAAACAAGTTTTTCAAAAAATTCAGGACTGTATTCCTTAGTTGTTCCAACAATATCTATTGTTATATGTTCGCCTACTTTTGTCATTATCGATTCCCTCTAGAATTCAAATAATCAAATTTTTACTCTTCTTTCAAATAAAAAACTAATATAATAATTTATTGAGGATAAAAATTTGAGAAACAATTGGTCAGATACAGAAGCTAAAAAATACATGAGTAAGTATAAAAAACTTGGTCACTCAAAAGACATGGCTTTAAGAGTTTATACAACTAGATTATTGGGAAGAAATAGCGAATTAGTTCTTCATGGTGGTGGAAATACTTCAGTTAAGACAATTATTAAAGATATAGATGGAAAAAAATATGATGTTTTGTGTGTAAAAGGTAGCGGTTGGGATATGGCAGAAATAGAACCTGAAGGACTTCCAGCTGTTAAATTGCAACCTCTGTTAGCATTAAGAAACAAAAAAAATCTTTCTGACGACGATATGGTTGCATATCAAAAAAGAAATTTAATAAATATAAAATCTCCAAATCCTTCTGTTGAAACTTTTCTTCATGCTTTTTTGCCATTTAAATTTGTAGACCATACTCATTCTGATGCAATAATGAATGTTACTAATAGACCAAACGGAATTAAATTTTGTAAAAAAATTTTTGGAAGTAAAGTAAGTATAGTTCCTTATGTAATGCCAGGTTTTAATTTGGCAAAAAAAATTAATGAAGTTTATTCAAAAAACCCTAACATAAATTGTTTAATATTGCTTAATCATGGAATTTTTACTTTTGCCAATGATGCAAAAAAATCTTATGATCTGATGATCAAATATGTTTCTGATGCCGAAAAAGCTATAAAAAAACTAAAATCAAAAAAAATAAAGCAAATAAAAAACTATAAAACAAAGTTTGATCCTTTTGAAATTGCTCCCATTTTAAGAGGTTTATTGTCTGAAAATAAAGATCAAAAATTCATAGTTAATTACAGATCAAATAAAAATTTGAATTATTTTATTAATGGTAAAAATATAAAAAATTATTCAACTAAAGGAACAGCTACGCCAGATCATGTAATTAGAGTAAAGCCTTTTCCGCTTATAATCACACCTAAGAAAAATTCATCAATTGAAGATTTTAAAATATTGGCTGAAAAAGCTTTTAGAGATTATAGAAATAAATATATCAAATATTTCAATAATAATAAAAAGAAAGTGAAAGAAAAAAAAACGATGCTTGATACTTCACCAAGGGTTATATTAATTCAAAATGTTGGGTTATTTACTGTGGGTAATAGTTTAAATGCCTCTAAAATTGCTGGAGACCTAACTGAAACAAACGCAAGAGTAATTTCTTCTGTTGAGGAAACTTCAAAATATAAATTTATACCTGAAAAAGATATTTTTGACGTTGAGTATTGGTCTTTAGAGCAAGCTAAAATAAAAAAACCTAAAAAGATTTTAGAAGGTAATGTAGTAGTAATAACAGGATGCGCTGGAGCAATAGGTTCTGCTACATACAAGCTCTTTAAAAGTTATGGAGCTGAAATTGTTCTTCTTGATTATAATTTAAAAAAAATTAATGAAATACAAAAAAATGTTAAAGATCTTTGTATACATTGTGATGTAACAAATAAAAATAGTGTTGCTAAAGCCTTTAAAAAAATTTGTGAAATCTATGGAGGAATAGATATATTAATATCTAATGCAGGTACTGCTATTGGAGGTTCTATAGCTGAAATTGATGACAAAATATTAAGAAAAAGTTTTGAAGAAAACTTTTTTTCTCATCAAAACTGTGCTTCTGAAGCAATTAAAATAATGAAAAAACAAAATATTAACGGATGTTTATTATTTAATATTTCTAAACAATCAGTTAATCCAGGTAAGAACTTTGGACCTTATGGTCTACCTAAATCAGCACTCTTGAGCTTATGCAAGCAATATGCGCTGGATTATGGATCTTATGGAATAAGATCTAATGGAATTAATGCAGATAGGATAAGAAGTGGTTTGCTAAATGACAATATGATTAAATCAAGAGCAAAAGCTAGAGAGGTGTCTACCGATCAATATATGAAAGGTAATCTACTTCTTAATGAAGTCAAAGCAGAAGATGTTGCTAAAGCATTTTTTCATTTAGCTGTTTCCAAAAAAACGACAGGAGCAGTTCTTACTGTGGATGGTGGAAATATCGCTGCTTCACTAAGATAATAAAAAATGAATTTTTACAAACCAGATAAATTACCTAAACTAATGATAGCACCTAATGGTGCAAGGCCAATGAAGAAAGATCATCCTGCTGTACCAATAACTATTTCAGAAACTGTTGAGACGGCTAAAGCTTGTTTTGATGCTGGAGCAGATGGAATTCATTTTCATATGCGTGATGAAAACGGAAAGCATATTTTAGATTCTGAACTTTGCAAAGAAGCTTTGCAAGAACTTCAAAAAAAAGTTCCAAAAATGCATTTGCAAGTAACAACTGAAGCAGTTGGAAGATATTCTCCTGGTGTTATGCGTAAACTTGCTTTTGATGTATTGCCTCCAGGAATTTCTATTGGTATACGAGAAATGATTCCTTCAAGAATTCCAAGTTCAGAAGATATAAATCTTTATAAACATCTAACTCAAGCAGGAACTAAAATTCAACATATATGTTATGAACCCAAGGATATTGACCTCTTGTCAAATCTATTAAATTTAGCAGACATTCCTGCTGAAGGAACCTGGTGTATGTTTGTAATTGGACATTATTCTGGTCTATTAAGCAATCCTGAATATATTTCTCCTTTTTTAGTTAAATTAAAAGAACACAAAATTAATGCTGATTGGGCTGTATGTGCTTTTGCAAATGAGGAAATGTCATGCCTTGAAATGGCAATTAAATTAGGTGGAAAAATTAGAGTTGGTTTTGAAAATTCTATTTTAATGCCAGATGGTAAAATCGCTCCCAACAATGAGTCTAAAGTTAAAGCGATAAAAAATTTATTTTATTAAAATTTATTAAAATTTTTTATAAACTTATTAAAACCTTTCACTGTTTTGCATGATTGAAGAATAAATCTATCTGGTCTTACAATTAAAGCTTTTGCTTTATATCTTTTTAATAAATCTGATAATCCTATTACTTCATTTTCAATAACTGTTTTTATTTTACTTAATTTTTTTTTACTTCTTAATTTTGATGATAGTATTAAAATTAATGAATTAGAAAATTTATCATCTAATGATTTTCCATTTTTCAATTTTAGTTGTGGAAAAATTTTGCCTCTGTTAATATCTGAATTATTTCCCAGGCCTTTTCCTAAAACTGGTTTAATAGATTGCATGCTTTTTTTTCCATCTGATCCTGAAGAAATATTATTTGTAATTTCTATAGATTCGGCAGCATTAACAAATTCTCCCATTCTCATAGTCGTTTCAACATATTCTTTTACATTTGAAAATCTTTCAGACTGGTAAGTTCTTAAAAACCTTTCATCATGTTTATTTTTAAGACATTTAGATATTTTCCAAGCTAAATTTGACGCATCTCTAACTCCAGCACACATGCCTTGACCCATAAATGGTGGCATTAAATGAGCAGCATCTCCAGCAATAAATATCCTTCCTTTAATCCAATTTTTAGAAATCGCAGACTTGAATGTATAAATAGTTTTTCTTTCTAAATAAGCTTCATTTTTTTTTAACCATGGTTTTAAAAAATTCCAAATATATTTTTCTGATAAAATTTTATTTTCTTTTTGTTTATTTTTAATTGCGAATTCCCATCTTCTTCTTTTTCTAACATTTCTACAGTAAGTTGCTGGTTGATTTGGATTGGAGTATTGAATCGTTCTATCCGGTAAATTTTTCTTATTTTTTTTTAAAATTAAATCAATTACTGCCCATTTTTGCGTAAAACCAAGATTATTCATTTTCGAATTAATTTCTTTTCTAGCAACTGAATTTGCTCCATCACATCCAATTACATATTTTGATTTAATTTCGTGAAAAGTATTTAGGTTTGTATTATTAAAAGAAACTTCTACATAATTATTGTAGTTTTTTATTCTATATACATTAGAATTATTTTCTATTTTGACTTTATTATATTTCTTGAGTTTTTTTCTTAATTGTCTTTCTAAATCTGGTTGATGAAATCTATAACTCGGATACCAACCATTCTCAGTAATTTTTCTTGGTCTAGGCCAATCAAGAACAATTTCGCCTTTTGAATTAACAAATTTAGTTCCTTTATTTATTATTGTATATTTTAAAAAATCTTTTGTTATTCCTATAGTTTGAAAAACTCTCATTGTCTCATCATCAAAATGCACGGCTCTAGGTAAATTATAATAACTTTTTTCTCGTTCTAAAATTAATACTGAAAAACCATTTAAAGCAATTAAGTTTGCTAAAGTTGCCCCAGTCGGGCCTAAGCCAATTATAGTGACATCATATTCTTTCATATTATCAAATTGATCGATTATGAATTTACTTTTTTTTTACAATGTTAGAATAAAGCCAAGGACAATCAACTAGTAAAGGAGCTTGCTTTCCTTTAGAAGCAGTTTCCATTCTTTTTTTTCTAAATTTCATTCTTTCTTCTTTAGGTAAATATAATCTTTCATGTCCCCAAAAGCTTGGGCCTTCAAAAGTTTCTATTGGTTGCCAGGTATTTGGATCTATTATTCTTCCTCCCCATCCATTTTCTACGAAAAAACCTGAAGGTGTGATTGAGTAAAATGAAGTCATATAATCATTTGTATGTCTACCCATTGTATAAGCAATTGCATTATCTTTGTATTGCAATAGATCATATCCTTGTCCCACATCGTCAAGATTATTGTACTCCACCATAAAATGATGAAAACCTAACTTACCTGATCCAAATAATGCCATACTATGATGACGACCATTAACATGAAAAAAACAAAGTGATATAGGTGTGTGACTGTAATCACTTATTTTAAAACCTAATAAATTTTTATAAAAAGGTACAACGCTATCAAAATCTTTCACATGCAAAACAACATGTCCCATTCCTAAAGCTCCAGTTTTAAAACCTGATATTGGTCTTGCTGGCTTGAATGGGTTCGTGTCTTTCATAGGCTTGTAAACAAGTTCTACACGATTACCTTGTGGATCATTAAAATGTATCAACTCTTCCACAAATCTTTTGTCAGAATAAGAAGAGTTCCCTAATGTAACCGGTACATTATTATTCTCTAGTTTTGCTGCATAAGTTTGTAAATCTTGTTTTTTTTCAACTTCCCATCCAATAAAAGCTAAACTATCTCCTGTATCGCCAGTTATTGCTAAGCGCTGTTTATGATCATCCATTCTAAATGATAGAGTTCCTTTTCCTCTATCAACTCTCTGCATTCCTAAATATTTTTCTGAATAATCAGACCAATCTTCAATTTTATCAGAATTTACACCTATATAACTTAATGCATTTATTGCCATGTAGATATTATACTAGATTTAATGTGAGCCCGCTATGAATAATGCGGGCTCAACTGAAATGTTTTTATAAATTAACCGTCAATAGCTCTAATGATTTGTCTTGCTCTTTTTAGAACAGCATCACCATCAAGGCCTTTGCCTTTCATTTCTGCTAACCAATCTGCCTCTATTGGAGCCAATATTTTTTTATATTCAGCTATTACAGAGTCAGAAGCAATAATAATTTCATGACCTTCTTTTTTTGAAATCTCATTTTTCATTATGGCATTTTGATTATCAATTAATCTTGATGCCCAATCGCCAAATGCATGGCCGCTATATTTATCTACACAAGATTTAGCAGCTGAAGGTAATCCATTATATTTATCTTTGTTCATTATTAAACCGAATGTTGCGTTAGTAATGTTAACTTCAGTATGGTATTTTGTTACATCAAATAATCTAAATGAACCAACAGCAGTATAAGGAAAAGGAGTTCCGTCAATTACTCCTTTATTAAGTGCTTCAGAAGTTCCTGGCGCAGGAACTTTTACTCCAGTTGCTCCTAAAGTTTTAAGAATTGTACCCGCTATTTTGCTTGGTACTCTCATTTTCTTACCTTTAAAATCAGCAGGATTAACAACTTTCTCTGACTTCATATGTATTTGGTACGCAGGATTAGAATGCAATCCTATAACTTTAATTTCAGACATTTCTTTATCTAAATATCCTTCAGCAAACATTGTATTTAAAGCTGTTGTTCCTGCTCTAGATGTTTTTGTAAGGAATGGTAATTCAATAACTGAACTTAAAGGAAACTGACCACCAATATAACCTAAAACTGTCCAAGAAATGTCTGCAACACCTGATGTTACAATATCATATTGCTTGGGAGGACTTCCTAATACTCCACCAGCATACATTTTAACATTTACCGCACCATTTGAACATGTGTTAACTTTATTAGCCCATGCCGCAAGAATTTTGCTAGCAATAAATGCCTTTGGAGGTTCAAAAGTTGCTAATTTAAGTTCGTTAGCAGATGCTGCGCTAATAATACTTAAAGAAAAAACTCCTAAAACAAATCCAATAAATTTTTTTTTCATATTTATTTCCTCTCTTATTTAAAAATTAATGGAAAAGTTTAACTTGAATTTTAGATTATTTCATCCTTAATTGTATTTGATAATAGACCAATTTCTGTGATTTCTACCTCTATTTCATCTCCTGGTTTCATGAAAACTGGAGGATTTCTCTTAAAACCAACTCCGCCTGGTGTTCCTGTTACCAAAACATCTCCTGCTCTCCATGCCATAGCTTTTGATACATAAGAAATTAGTATTGGAATATCAAAAATAAGTTGGCTTAATTTTGCATTTTGCATTACGGTTCCGTTTAATCTTGTTTCAAGAGTAAGTTGTTTATAATCCTTAATGTCTTCAGCAAGAACCATATGAGGGCCAAAACTCCCTGTTTTTTCAAAATTTTTTCCCATACCGAATTGTCTGGTATGTCTTTGCCATTCACGAATAGTACTTTCGTTATAACAAGAATATCCAACGATATGATTTAATGCATCTTCGGGTTTAATATGCTTCCCTCCTTCTCCCATAATAACTGCCATCTCACCTTCAAAGTCCAAACTATGAGAAGCAATTGGTCTTTGTATTGCCTGCATATGAGCGGTTTGACTTTCAGGAAACCGATGAAATACAACTGGGTTTTCTTCTACAGTACGATTTGTTTCTTTAACATGTTCACTGTAATTCAAGCCAACACAAATTATTTTTCCAGGGTTAGGAATTAATGGTAAATATTGAATATCATCTAAACTTATATTTCCAGGGTTTTCATTTGCGTATTTTTTTGCTTCTGCGATACCTTGTTTTTCAATTAAAGCTTTTAATGTATCGGCTCCTGATATTTTACCTGTAAGATCTGTAATAGATTCATTATTTATAATTCCAAATTTTGCTTCTTTATTGAGTAAAAAAGAAATGAATTTCATATTTAAAGCTTTCTATTTATTAGAAGGTTTATATGTTAAAGTTTATTAAATTAGAAGTGACATTTTATAATGAAATTTAAAATAGATAAAATATTTGATTATTCTGCTTCTGCATCAGGTTTAATATTGCTTTCTCTTGCTTTATTAACTTTTGCAGATGTTTTTGGAAGAAGATTCTTAAACTCTCCTGTTACAGGAACAATTGAATTGGTTGAAATTGGTATGGCTTTGGTAGCATTTTTAGCAATGCCTAGAGCTTTTTTTTTAAATGCTAATGTATCAGCGGACTTTATAAATAATTTAAATCTTGGAAAATTTAAATCTTACCTCGTTATTCTTAAATTTGTTTTAATGTTAATAATAATGTCCCTAATGGCTTACGCTACCACTGTTACTTCATATAAATTTATGAACAACCAAAGAGTAACACTTGATCTTGAATTGTATTTTTATCCTTTCTATTTCATTTGTGCTATTGGTATGTGGTTAAGTGTGATTGCAATTATTTTTTGGTTTATTAAAAATATTAATAATAACAAATCTCAATCTAATAAAATTTAATGGGCATTGAAGCAGTTATAAATGGTGGTCTTGCTTTTGCGGCTGTTTTAGTCTTAATGGCATTAAATATACCTATTGGTATAGCAATGCTTGCTGTCGGATTTACAGGTTTTGCTTTAATTTCAGGATTTGATCCAGCTATTTTTGTTTTAGGTACGGCTCCTTTTGATGCTGTATCAAAATATACTTTATCAGTGCTTCCACTTTTTGTTTTAATGGGAAATCTTGCAAACAGTTCGAACTTATCAAGAAATTTATATGATGCTGCTTATGCTGTTGTAGGACATTACAAAGGAGGTTTGGCAATGTCTACTGTTGGGGCTTGCGCTGGTTTTGGAATGATTTGTGGTTCTTCAATTGCAACTGCAGCTACAATGTCTCAAATGGCAGGTCCAGAAATGAGAAGACATGGATATAGCGATGCATTGATCAGTGGATCAATTGCTTCGGGTGGAACTTTAGGAATAATTATTCCACCAAGTGTAATACTTGTTATTTATGCTTATTTAACAGAACAATCTGTTCAACAACTTTTCTTTGCTGCTTTAGTTCCAGGTTTAATAGCTGTCATTCTCTACATGATAGCAATTAGAACTTACCTTATTATTTATCCCAAAGAAGGAGGGCATGGAACTAAAATGCCTTTTAAAGAAAGAATTGCAGCGATATCTAAAGTTTTTCCAATCTTTTTAATATTTGTAATAATGATGGGAGGATTATATTTAGGTTTTTTTACAGCTACTGAAAGCGCAGCAGTTGGTGTTGTATTAGTGTTAATATTTATTTTTTTTAGAGGTCAATTAACATTAAACCTTTTAAAAG
The DNA here is from genome assembly GCA_003212415.1 of Pelagibacteraceae bacterium AG-439-F23. GTDB lineage: Bacteria > Pseudomonadota > Alphaproteobacteria > Pelagibacterales > Pelagibacteraceae > Pelagibacter. The sequence continues at coordinate 10,021 of QCPT01000007.1, read as the reverse complement.
ATGCTATTTGGACAAGTATAAGAACGGTAGGTTCTTTATATTTAATAGTAATAGGGGCTAGTATATTTAATTATTTAATTACAGTAACTCAACTACCTTTTGCCGTAGTTGATTTTATAAATAGTTTACAGCTCACTCCGTTGGGAATTATATTGGTTATTTGCGCAATCTATATTGTTCTTGGTACAGTCATGGATTCTCTTGCGATGTTATTTTTAACAATTCCAGTATTTTATCCAGTAATAGTTGATGCTGGTATAGATCCTGTATGGTTTGGGATTTTTGCAGTTATAGTAGTTGAATTTGGATTGATATCACCTCCAGTCGGAATGAATTTATTTGTTATTAAAGGTGTAATGCAAAAAACTCCTTTGCAAACAATTTGGTTTGGAACGCTTCCTTTTCTAATAACTGATGTTATTAGACTTGCTCTAATTATTGCTTTCCCTGCAATATGTTTATATCTTCCAAGTTTAATGAATCCTTAGGCTCTGTTATTTTTTCAAATATCTAACAAATAAATAACTAAAAACTGCTCCTACAATTATTAATATATACTGGTAAAATTTTAAAAGTATGAATACAATTGGAAGTTCTTTTTCTTTTGGGTTTCGTATAAAAAAGTTTTTAGTACCATCTTCATACAAATCAACAGGTCCTAATGTTAAATAAAAACCATAAATTAAGATATAAGTAGATGGAATAAGTGATAGATATAAAGAAGTCTTATTATTTTTCACAAAACTTAAAAAATTTCCAGAAGCTGCAACTAGTATTAAGCAAATTAGAGACAAAATTAAAGGATTCATAATTACCAAACACCTATCATTATTCCATCTTCTTTAGTGTAATCTCTTTCTTTAAGAACAAATTCATCACTAGCAGCCACTCTATTTTTTCTATCTGTTATTCTTTGCAAAAGTAGTTCTTTCATTTCTTCTATAATTTTTGAATAATCTTTTGATTGTCCTAGATCTTTAAATTCATCGGGGTCATTTTTTAAATCAAATAATTGAGGTGGAAAGCCTTTATAATATATATATTTCCATTGATTATTTCTTATCATATAGGCTCTTGCATCAGAAGCTCCTAAGTTTAATATTTTTCTTGCTTCATTAAATGAATAATCAATTTCACTAAAAACACTTTCTTTCCAATTTAAAATTTTTTCACCTCTTAAAATTGGCATTAATGATTGTCCTTCTAAACGATGCTTGCTTTCTGTACTTTCTACTGCATCTAAAAATGTTGGAAGTAAATCGATTGCTTCGATAAATCTTTTTTCTTTAACTCCTCTATTGTTATTAGCAGAAGAACTTGGATCATAAATTATCATTGGAACTCTTACAATTTGTTCATGGAATAATTCTTTTTCTCCAAGCCAGTGGTCACCATGGTAGTCACCGTGATCAGATGTAAATACAATCATTGTATCTTGCATTCTTTTCGAAGCTTCTAAAAATTTAAATAATCTTCCTAAATTATCATCTATTTGCTTAATTAAACCCATATAACCTGCAAGAACAGTGTCTCGAACTTCGTCTCGAGAAAATGTTTTTGAAATACTATTTTCCATAAAAGCTTTATAAACAGGATGATTAATTTCTTTTTCTGAATCAATTCTATGTACGGGATAAAATTGATTAGATGAAAACATATTATGATAAGGGGCTGGAGCCATATAAGGCCAATGCGGTTTTATATAAGACAAATGTAAGAACCATGGTTTGTCATTGCTTTCTTCAATAAATTCCATAGCTCTATTTGTCATAAAAGCTGTTTCTGAATGTTTTTCTGGTATCCTGGCTGGTTTGTTAGAATTTCTTAATCTCCATCCACTTAAAATTTCTCCTTTTTCCCCTTCTGCAGAATTTGCCCAACTGTCCCATGGATTATCACCTTCGTAACCAAGTTTATTTAACCATTCATTATATGATAATTTTTTTTCTGAGTTTTTAATATTGTTATTAGGGTGCAATCCATCATCTCTTTCGTAGGGATCAAAACCTGGTTCGCTAACAATTAATCCAATTTCTGTATTTTTAGAAATACCCAATCTATTCATTCCTTCAGTATCTGGTCTCATATGAGTTTTTCCAACAACTCCAGTTCTAATTCCTGATTTTCTTAAATAATCTCCAATAGTTAATTCTCCAATTGGTAAAGGTACCTGGTTCCATGTTGAGCCGTGACTAAAAACTGTTCGACCAGTGTAATAAGATGCTCTTGATGGACCGCATACAGGAGCTTGAACGTAAGCAGACTCAAACATTACTCCTTTTTTTGCTAAATCATCTATATTAGGAGTTTTTAAATGTGGATGACCATAGCAAGAAAGATAGTCCCATCTTAGTTGGTCTGCCATGATAAATAATATATTTTTAACTTTGCTCATTAATTTAATTTAGAAAATCTTATGCAAATATACTTAATATTTAACATACTTACCAAAGTAATTTAAGCTTGCTTTTCTTATAAATAATATAGAAAATGTATTTATAAAATTATGTCTGATCAGCTTAAATATTTCTTAGAAGAAAGTAAAATGCCAAAAACTTGGTATAATATTGCTGCTGATCTTCCAAAACCAATGGAACCTCCTCTTCACCCAGGAACTTTGAAGCCTATAGGTCCAGATGATTTAGCTCCATTATTTCCTATGGCGTTAATTGGACAGGAAGTTTCACAAGATAGAGAAATTGAAATTCCAGAGCCTGTGAGAAATATATACAAACAATGGAGACCATCACCTCTGTATAGAGCTAGAAACCTTGAAAAATTTTTAGACACTCCGGCAAAAATTTATTACAAATATGAAGGTGTAAGCCCTACAGGAAGTCACAAACCAAATACTGCTGTAGCACAAGCTTTCTTTAACAAAGAAGAAGGAACTAAAAAAATTACTACCGAAACTGGAGCTGGTCAGTGGGGAAGTTCGCTTGCTTTTGCATGTCAAATTTTTGGCATCGAGTTAGATGTGTATATGGTTAAAGTAAGTTTTGAGCAAAAACCGTACCGAAAATTAATTATGCAAACTTATGGCGCTAGTTGTTTTGCCAGTCCTTCAGATAGAACGGATAGTGGAAAAGCGATACTAGCAAAAGACCCTAACAATACAGGTAGTTTAGGTATTGCTATTTCAGAAGCAGTGGAAATGGCCGCGAAAGATCCTAATACAAAATACTCACTTGGAAGTGTTTTAAACCATGTATTAATGCATCAAACTATAGTTGGTAATGAAGCTTTACTGCAAATGGAAATGGCTGGAGACTATCCAGATATATTAGTTGGTTGCACTGGCGGTGGAAGTAATTTTTCTGGATTAGTATTTCCATTTTTGGGAGAAAAATTTAGAGAAAACAAAAATACAAGAGTAATTGCATGTGAACCAAAATCATGTCCTTCATTAACAAAAGGTAAATATGTTTATGATTTCGGTGACACAGGTAGACTTACGCCTTTGGTAAAAATGCACACATTAGGATCACAATTTATTCCTCCAGCAACACATTCTGGTGGTTTAAGATATCATGGCATGGCTCCAATGGTAAGTCATTTAAAAGAAATTGGTGCTATTGAAGCTCAAGCATTTGGTCAAAAAGAATGTTTTGAAGCTGGAGTTAATTTTGCAAGAACAGAAGGAATAGTTCCAGCTCCTGAAGCTACACATGCAGTGAAAGGTGCTATTGCAGCTGCTATGGAATGTAAAAAAAATGGAGAATCAAAAACAATTCTGTTTAATTTATGTGGACATGGGCATTTTGATATGAAAGCTTATGGTGATTATTTTGACAACGCTCTATCTGAGGATAAATATGATGAAGCTGGTGTTAACAAAGCTTTAGAAGAACTTCCTAAAATTGCATAGATTTTATCTATGTTTTTAATATAAAAATAATATGTATTTTATAAATCCATTTAAAGGATTGAGACCAACTAAGGAGAATGCTTCTTCTGTTACAATTGCAAGCACTGATCATTTATCTGAAGATATGAAAAAAGACCTTCTTAAAAGAAATCCATGGAATTATCTAAATGTTTTTAATGAAGAAGATAAGAAAAAATCAAAAGAAAAATTTGAATTAATGAAAGAAAAATCAATAATAGTAAAAGACGAAAATTTATCTTTTTATTTATATAGAATTTCTAAAGAAAATTTTAAACAAGTTGGAATAGTTGGAACTGCAAAATTAGCTGCTTATGACAATTTGCATATTAGAGGTCATGAGGAAATTTTTTTTGAGAGGTCTCAAAAAAGAATGAAACAAATGGACAATTTAAATGCTCAAATAGGTCCTATATATGCTGTTTATCCTGACAATAAATTACTTAATGATTTAGTAGAAAAAGAATTGGTTAATCCTCCAATATATTCTTTTGAAGGAATGGATAAAAGCAAGCATGAGATGTGGTTAGTTAATATTGAAAAAAAAGTTTTAAAAATATGTGATTTGTTTAATTCTATAAACAGAATTTACATTGCTGATGGTCATCACAGAATGGATGCATTGCTAAAGCTCTCAAAAATTAAACAACATCAAAACCCTAATCATTCTGGAAAAGAAGCGTACAATTTTTTTATGATAGCAATGTTTCCCACAAGTCAGGCGAGAATACTTGATTATAATAGACTTATAAAAGATCTATATGGTTATTCGCATAAAGATTTTATTAAAGAAATTAAAAAAAAATTTAATGTGCAAAAAAAAAATTCTTCATTTAAACCAAAAAAATCTCAAGTCTTTGGAATGTATATAGAAAAACAATGGTATTCATTGGAACTTAAAGAAAAACCTCATCAAAATTTATTTCACATTATCAATTTAGATATAAATTTATTACACTACTACTTACTAGAACCGACTTTAGGAATAGGCGATCCTAGATACGACAATAGAATTGATTTCTTAGCAGGCTTTCATGGGTTAGAAGGTATAGAAAAAAAAGTCGATTCAGGAGAAGCTAAAGTTGGATTTGCTTTGTTTCCAACTCAAATAAAAAACATAATAAGTTTTGCAGATAAGAAATTAAATATGCCACCTAAATCAACTTGGTTTGATCCTAAACCATTAGATGGGATAGTCGCATATGATTTTGAATAAAATATTTTAAATTTAAAATTTCTATAACTGCGTCATTTGCTCATTTACTTATAAAAAATATATATAAAAAAAATTATGATAAATTTTTTTAAAAAATATTATATCTAAACAAATTATGGAAAAGCCAAATACAAAACCTGATAATCCAAATTTTTCTAGTGGGCCCTGTGCTAAGCGACCAGGATGGAGCATTGATGTGTTAAAAAATACACCAATTGGTAGATCTCATAGACATAAGGTATGTAAAGAAAAACTTAATGAAGTAATAGTTAAATCAAAAAAAATTCTTAATTTACCTGAAGGTTATCATGTAGGTATAATGACAGGATCAAATACAGGAGCATTAGAAGCTGCTTTATGGTCTCTTTTAGGATGCAAAGGTGTAGATGTTTTGGCATGGGAAAATTTTGGAAAAGATTGGGTAATAGACATTCTTGATCAACTAAAAATTAAAGATGTAAACAGTTATGTAACTGATTACGGAATTCTTCCTGATTTGTCTAAAATAAATTTTAAAAATGATGTAGTCTTTACTTGGAATGGTACAACAGCAGGTGTTAGAATTCCAAATGGTGATTGGATACCTGAAGATAGAGAAGGTTTAACAATTTGTGATGCAACATCAGGTATTTTTGCAATGGATATTGATTATAGTAAACTAGATGTGATCACATGGTCTTGGCAAAAAGTTTTGGGTGCTGAAGCTGCCCATGGAATGTTAGCTTTATCTCCTCGAGCAGTTCAAAGATTAGAATCTCACGTTCCACCTTGGCCAATTCCAAAATTATTTAGATTGGCAAGTAAGAAAAAGTTAATTAAGGGTATTTTTGAGGGTGGTACTATTAATACTCCTTCGATGATATGTGTTGAAGATGGATTGGATGCTCTTAACTGGGTAGAATCTATTGGTGGTACCAAAGAATTAATAAAAATTTCTAATGAAAACTTGAAGTTAGTCGAAGATTGGATTGAAAAAAGTGATACTTTTAAATTTATGTGCCAAGATAAAAGCTCAAGATCCTCCACAAGTATTACAATATTAATTAAAGATGATTGGTTTACAAAATTTAATGAAGAAGATCAAAGAGGAGTATTAAAAAAATTGTTCTCACTTCTAGAAAAAGAAGGTGTGGCTAACGATATCAATGGCTATCCTAAAGCACCACCTAGTATAAGAATATGGGGCGGTTCAACAGTGCAAAACAGTGACATGAAAGCACTATTACCTTGGGTTGATTGGGCTTATAATTCTATTAAAAATAATGCCTAAAGTTTTAATTTCAGATTCAATGAGCAATGTTGCTCAGAAAATTTTTGAAAAAAATAATATTTCTGTTGATGTAAAAACAGGATTATCTGAAGAAGAAATAATTAAAATCATTCCTGAATATGATGGGATGGTTGTTAGATCAGCTACTAAAGTGACTAAAAATATAATGGAAGCTGCAAAAAATTTAAAAGTTATTGGTAGAGCTGGAGCTGGAGTTGATAATATTGATGTACCAACTGCCAAAGAAAAAAATATGATTGTTATGAATACACCAGGTGGTAATGCAAATGCTACAGCAGAACATGCATTTGCTTTAATAATGTCTGTTTTAAGAAAAATTCCTTTTGCTAATGAAACTACTCATAAAGGCCAATGGGAAAAGAAAAATATTAAAGGAACTGAATTATCAAAAAAAACATTAGGTATAGTTGGTTTTGGAAATGTTGGTGTTAGATTAAGTAATCTTGTTAAAGGTTTTGATATGAAAATTTTAGTAAATTCTAAATCTTTAGAATCTAGAAAGAGCGAATATCCACATGTAGAAAATGTAAGTTTTGATGATTTGGTCACTAAATGCGATATCTTAAGTTTTCATTGTAAAGCATCAGCAGATGGAAAACCGATGCTTACAAAAGACCATTTAAAAAAAATGAAACCAACTTCTTATATAATCAATGCGGCAAGAGGAAATATTGTTGATGAAAATGATTTAAACGAAGCATTAAATGAAGGTCTTATAGCAGGAGCTGCTGTTGATGTTTTTTCTAATGAGCCGGCAAAAGAGAATGTTCTATTTAATAATGCAAAAGCTGTATTAACACCACATGTAGCTGCTTCAACAACGGAAGCTTCAATTGTTGTTGCTGAAATGGTAGCTAATCAAATTTCTGATTTTTTATTAAACGGAGTAAAAAAGAATACTGTTTAATTTACAGTAAAAAATTCATATATCCTATTTTTTGATCTACAGAATTTTTCACAGGACTTTTTTTAAATTTTTGGAGTTTTTCTTCATCAATAATATTTAATTCGGATATTAATCCAGCTATAGCAACTTCGGCAGCTCTTGATGCACCATCATCAATTTTAATAGCCAAAGCAGCTTTTTTTTCAGGAATTAATGCAACAAAAACTCCTTCTGCTCCATTTTTAAAAAATATTTTTCCTTTTGAAATTTTTGTTAAAGCACAATTAACACTATTAGTTCCTCCAGTTATTTCAGGAAATTTTATACAAGATTCAAAAATTCTTTTTGCAATATTAGAGTTTTCATTTAGCTGATTATAATCAGCAATTTTTGCCATAGCATAAGCAAATTTTTTAAGAGGTATTAATGGATTGGGTAATGTGCAACCATCAATACCTATATTTTTTATTTTATATTCAGCTAAATTCTCAATTAAACTGATCAATTCTTTCTGTATTGGATGATTATTTTGATTATAGTTTTCAATAGGTAAATCTCTATATTTACTTACAGCTAGATGACCGCAATGTTTACCAGAACAATTATGAAAAATTCGTCTTTTTATTTTGGAGTTTATTTTTGCTTCAAATTTATCTTGTAGATTCCATGGCCAATCAGGTCCACAGCTAAGATTTTCCTCGTCCAAATTAATTTTATTCAACCATTCAGTGATCATTTTTTGATGAAAAGACTCTGAGTGATGTGATGCTGTTGTTAAGGCAATATACTTGTCTGTTACATTTAACCCTTCCGCAACTCCACCTCTGTAAAGATTTAAAGATTGTAAAGGTTTTAAAGCTGATCTTGGATATATTAATTTCTCCGTGTCTCCCCACTCTTTTAAAACATCTCCTGAAGAATTAATTAATACAGCAACTCCTTGATGAAAACTTTCTGTTTCACCACTTCTAGTGACTTCAACCATTTTAATTGATTTCATATAATTATTTATTAAATAATTTTTTTAAACCTTCAGTGGATGCTTCGCAAATTCCTTTTTCGGTAATCAATCCTGTCACATATTTTGCTGGTGTTACATCAAAGGCTAAATTCATGGCTTTGCTTTTATTTGGATATATTAGTATTTTTTTAACATTTCCCTCATCATCTTTGCCTTCTATATGAGATAATTCTTCTGCATTTCTTTCTTCTATTGGTATTTCTTTATAATCTTTGATATTCCAATCAATAGTTGAGCTTGGTAACGCCACATAAAAAGGAACATCATTATCATGAGCTGCTAAAGCTTTTAAATAAGTGCCTATTTTATTACAAACATCTCCAGTTGATAAAGTTCTATCTGTTCCAACAATACACATATCAACCTCACCTCTTTGCATTAATATTCCTCCAGTATTATCTGCAATAATTGTATTGGGAATTTCTTCCTCATTTAATTCATACGAAGTTAAATTAGCTCCTTGGTTTCTTGGTCTAGTTTCATCAACCCAAACATGAACTGGAATACCTTTTTTATGTGCATGATAAATTGGTGAAGTTGCAGTACCCCAATTAATTGTAGCAAGCCATCCAGCATTACAATGAGTTAATATATTTACCGTATCTTTCTTCTTATTATAAATTTCTTCAATAAGTTTAAGTCCATTAAGTCCAATATTTTCACAAAATTTAACATCTTCATCACAGATTTCTTTGGCTTCGTTTAAAGCTACATGAAATAGATCTTTGCTATTTATCATTGATAGTTTGTTATTCATTCTATGAACTGCCCATTGAAGATTTATTGCTGTAGGTCTAGATTGAATTAATTCTTTTGAGCTTTTTTTTATAAATTCAAGATCATTATTTTCTAAAATTGCTAATACTATACCGTAAGCAGCTGTTCCACCTATTAGTGGAGCTCCTCTAACCTCCATAGTTTTAATTGCATTTATCGCATCTTTAACTGTCTTAAGATCCTTGATAATAAATTGATGTGGAAGTTTTGTTTGATCGATAATTTTTACTACTTTTTTTTCTTCGTCAAACCAAATCGTTCTAAATTCTTTTCCTTCTATTTTCATATTAATAAATTTCTTAATGCTATAATAATTTTTTTCATTTATAAATCTTTACATTGTACAGGAAGAGTAAGTAAACCTTCAGGGTACTCTTTTCCTTCAACATAACATTCGGGTTTCCCAACACCGCCTGTCCAATATTTGTGAGGATTAATCCATCCACTTGGTTTTCCTAAATATCTCCAAGAACCCCAGGCATTAGGAACTGATCCTTTTCTTTTAGACATATGAAAATGAAGATGCTCCATACCTCCTCCACAAGATGATTTTACTAAATCACCGGCATCAGCAACATGTTGACCTCTTTTAACTAAATCTCCTTTTTTTACATGAATTTTTCCAACATGCATGTGTGTAGCATATAACTTTGTACCATCGGGACTTTCTCCAAAATAAATAGCGAATTGACTGCCAACACATTTGTCATTTTTTTTTACTCCATAAACTTTTCCATCTGCTGCTGCTAAAATTTTTTCTCCTGGAACTTGGTAAAAATCTATACCACCATGTTTTCTAGGTTTGCTCCTGCTACCTCCTAAAACACCATATCTTGAATGATAATCTGAAATTATTGGTGGAGCATTTGGTGGAAGCACAACTTCAAAATTATTAGGATTTTTTTCATTATGATATCTTAATATGAAACCAGTATCACCTTTCT
>QCPT01000006.1 GCA_003212415.1 Pelagibacteraceae bacterium AG-439-F23 | reverse complement strand
GAGCTGCTAAAATTGCAAACGAAGGAATTTCAGCTGAATATGAAAGAGGATCAAGAACTACTCTTGATGTAATTCAATCTAATTCTTTGTTGCTTACTGCTCAAATTTCTCTAGCAAATTCTCAGAGAAATTACTTAATGGCACAGTATAATCTTTTGAAGTCTGTTGGCCTGCTTAACAGCAGCTATCTAAAACTTAAGTAATTTCAAAGTATTTTAGCCAATATTAAGAAATATATTGCCAATGAGAACAAAATGTGTACATTTAAATTATGATTCGACTGTTAAAAAACGTAAAAAAAGAGGCAAAAAATGACTAAAAATAACCTAAAAGTGGTGAAATCCACAAAAGATAAAGAATTGGAAAATAAAGAAAAGAACAAAGCATTAGACGCAGCAATAAGCCAAATCACAGATAATTTTGGAAAAGGATCTGTAATGAAACTTGGTGAGCAAAAAGCCATGGATATAGAGTCTGTTTCAACAGGTTCTTTAAGCTTAGACTTGGCTCTTGGAATTGGCGGATTACCAAAAGGAAGAATTGTTGAAATATATGGTCCAGAATCATCTGGAAAAACAACTCTAGCATTACAAGTAGTAGCAGAGGCACAAAAAGCCGGTGGAATTTGTGGATTTGTTGATGCAGAACATGCATTAGATCCGGTTTATGCTAAAAAATTAGGAGTAAATACTGAAGAGTTATTAATTTCTCAACCAGATACAGGTGAACAGGCTTTAGAAATTACAGATACTTTAATTAAATCAGGATCAATGTCAGTTCTTGTAATTGACTCAGTGGCAGCATTAACTCCAAGAGCGGAAATTGAAGGAGATATGGGTGACCATCATGTTGGTCTTCAAGCAAGATTAATGAGTCAGGCATTAAGAAAACTAACTGGCTCAGTTTCAAGAACAAACACAATGGTTATATTTATTAACCAAATTAGAATGAAAATCGGTGTTATGTTTGGAAGTCCTGAGACAACTTCAGGAGGTAATTCACTTAAATTCTATTCATCTGTAAGAATGGATATTAGAAGAATTGGTGCAATTAAAGAAAAAGAAAATATTATTGGTAATACAACTAGAGTTAAAGTCGTTAAAAATAAAGTTGCACCACCATTTAAAGTTGTAGAATTTGACTTAATGTATGGAAAAGGAATTAGTAAAGTAGGGGAACTAATCGATCTTGGAGCCAAAGCAGATATAGTTGAGAAATCTGGCGCCTGGTATGCTTACAAGGGAGAAAAAATAGGTCAAGGAAGAGAAAATGCGAAACTTTTCCTTGAACAAAATCCAAAAGCTGCCGCAGAAATTGAAATGGCAATCAGAGAAAAAGCAGGGGTGATTTCAAAAAAAATTGAAGGCAACCCTTTAAATGAAGAAAAAGCAGAAGTAGAGATAAAAGAGGAAATTCCTACTAAAAAAAATTAGCAGATAACTTTTAGTTATTAAAAAGGCGCTTGATAAAGCGCCTTTTTTCCCTTCACATAATATAGACATCAATAGAAAATGCTGTATTTTAAAAAATATGGCAAAAACATTAAATGAAATAAGAAATACATTTCTCAATTATTTTGAGAAAAACGATCATAAGATTGTAGAATCTAGCAATCTTGTACCCAACAATGATCCAACATTAATGTTTGCAAATTCTGGAATGGTTCAGTTTAAAAATGTATTTACCGGATTAGAAAAAAGAGACTACAAAAGAGCAACAACTTCACAGAAATGCGTAAGAGCCGGTGGAAAACATAATGATTTAGAAAATGTTGGTTATACACCAAGACACCATACTTTTTTTGAAATGCTTGGAAATTTTTCTTTTGGAGACTATTTTAAAGAAAGAGCTATTGAGTTTGCCTGGAATTTAATAACCAAAGAATTTGGTCTAGATAAAAATAAAATTTATGTAACAGTATTTCATGAAGATGATGAAGCCTTTAATTTATGGAAGAAAATAGCGGGTTTTAGTGATGATAAAATTATTAGAATAGCAACATCAGATAACTTCTGGTCTATGGGAGAAACAGGACCCTGCGGACCTTGTTCAGAAATATTCTATGATCATGGCGATCATTTAAAAGGAGGATTGCCTGGAAGCAAAAATGAAGATGGAGATCGTTATATTGAAATATGGAATTTAGTCTTCATGCAATTTGAACAAGTAACAAAAGATAAAAGAATTAACTTGCCCAAACCATCAGTGGATACCGGAATGGGTTTAGAAAGAATTGCGGCTTTGCTTCAAGGAACGCATGACAATTATGAAACAGATCATTTTAAAAAATTAATCAATTCTACTTCTGAAATTGCTAAAGTAAAACCTAACGAGAAAAATTTATCAAGCTTTAGAGTTATAGCTGATCACTTAAGAGCTAGTTCATTTTTAATTGCAGAAGGAGTTTTACCTTCCAATGAAGGGAGAGGATATGTGCTTAGGCGAATTATGAGAAGAGGAATGAGACATTCTCATTTATTAGGATCTAAAGAACCAATATTTTTTAATATCTTCAAAACTTTAATGGAAGAAATGAAAGATAATTACCCTGAGTTACAAAGAGCAGAATCTTTAATTAAGGAAACATTAAAAATGGAAGAAGAAAAGTTTTTAGTTCTTCTAGATAGAGGGATTAAAATTTTAAATGATGAAATTTCCAAAATAGATAAAGTACTCCCAGGAGATGTTGCTTTTAAACTTTATGATACTTATGGTTTTCCACTAGATTTAACTGAAGATATTTTAAAAAATAAATCTTTAAAAATAGATAATGAAAAATTTCATTCCTTAATGAAAGAAAGCAGAGAACTTGCCAAGAAAAATTGGAAAGGGTCGGGTGATAGTGCCATAGAAGATATTTGGTTTGGTGTTAGAGAAAAATTAGGGTCAACAGAATTCTTGGGTTACGAAACTAACCAAGCCGAAGGAGTAATATTGTCATTATTTAAAGGAGACAAAGAAGTTGATAAATTGAACTCAGGCGAGGAAGGCATGATCATTGTTAATCAAACACCTTTTTATGGAGAATCCGGAGGACAGGTTGGTGATAAAGGTGAAATAATTTCAGGGGATTTTAAATTTGATGTTTCTGATGTGCAAAAAAAATTAAGTGATTTATTTGTTCACTATGGAAAAGTAAAGAGTGGATCAATAAAATTAAATCAAAATGTTGAAATGAAAATAAATGTTTCAAGAAGAGAAAATATTAGAGCTTACCATTCGGCTACACATTTATTGCATGAGTCTTTGAGAAGAGTTCTAGGAGAACATGTAACTCAAAAAGGTTCCTTAGTTGAGCCAGAAAGACTTAGATTTGATTTTAGTCATATGAAACCAATAAATGCAGAAGAAATTGATAAAATTGAGACATATGTAAATTCAATGGTAGAAAAAAAATCTGAAGTAAAAACAAGGTTAATGACTCCTAAAGAAGCTGTTGAAAATGGAGCTTTGGCATTATTTGGTGAAAAGTATGGTGAAGAAGTAAGAGTATTATCTATGGGTAATGAAGAAAGTAAGTATTTTTCAACTGAATTATGTGGTGGTACTCACGTCAGAAACACAGGAGACATAGGTAAATTTAAGATCATAAGCCAATCCTCAATTGCAGCAGGGGTTAGAAGAGTTGAGGCTTTAAGAGATAAACAGTTAGATGATTATTTAAAGAATAAAGAAAAAATATCAGATATTTCTGCTCAAAAAGATGAGGAATCGATAAACGAAATATCTGAAAAAATAATCAAACTTGGAGGAAAACCAAATTTAGATAATCAAGACCAAAAAGGATTAATTAAAGATTTATCAAAACAGTTAGAACAATTAAGCATTAAATCTATTTTAGAGGATAAATCAAAAAATATAATTAAAGATGAAAAAATTAATGGAGTGAAAATAAGACTTCAAAAGGTTGAAGACTTACCTCCTAAAGATTTAAGAAAACTAGTCGATAATGGAAAAAAAGAATTAAACGAAGGAATAGTTGTTGTATTTGCAAGCAAAGATGAAAAAGTAGGTTTGGCAGTTGGAGTAACTGAAAAATTAACCAGCAAGTATGATGCTGTAAAATTTGCTAAACTTGGATCAGAAATAATTGGCGGCAAGGGAGGCGGAGGTAGAAAAGATTTTGCTCAGGCTGGAGGCCAAGATAAATCCAAAATAGAAGAAGCTTTAGAAAAAATTAAATCTTTAGTTTAACTTTTTTAATAAATTACTATCAATTTCATCAAGAAATTGATTTGTTGTAAGATATTTTGTTGAAGGTCCTACCAATATAGCAAGGTCCTTAGTCATTGATCCATTCTCTACACAATTAATACAAATTTTTTCTAATGTATTTGAAAATTTTATTAACTCATCGTTGCTATCTAATTTTCCTCTATGGGCCAATCCTCTAGTCCAAGCAAAAATAGAAGCGATAGGATTTGTTGAAGTTTCTTTTCCTTGTTGATGTAATCTAAAGTGTCTAGTTACGGTTCCATGAGCCGCTTCCGCCTCCATCGTTCTACCATCAGGAGCCAATAAAACGCTAGTCATTAAACCTAATGAACCATATCCTTGAGCTACAGTATCGGATTGGACATCTCCATCATAGTTTTTACATGCCCAAATATATTTTCCACTCCATTTCATTGCACAAGCAACCATATCATCAATTAATCTATGTTCATAAGTTATGTTATTTTTTTCAAATTCAGCTTTAAAATCTTCTTCAAATACCTTTTGAAAGATATCTTTAAATCTTCCATCATATTTTTTTAAGATTGTATTTTTTGTAGAAAGATAAACTGGCCATTTTTTTATTAAACCGTAATTGAAACAAGATCTTGCAAAGTCTTCAATAGACTTATCTAAGTTGTACATTGATAATGCAATTCCAGGTCCTGGAAAATTAAAAACTTCATAATTTTTTTGATCTTTTCCATCTTCAGAAGTCCATTTAACTTCTAGCTTACCTTTTCCTGGAACTAAAAAATCTGTTGCTCTATATTGATCACCAAAAGCATGTCTTCCAATAATTAATGGATCTGTCCAAGATGGAACAAGTTTTGGAATATTTTTACATATAATTGGCTCTCTAAATACCGTCCCCCCAATAATATTTCTTATTGTTCCATTAGGAGATCTCCACATTTTTTTTAAATTAAATTCTTTTACTCTCAACTCATCAGCAGTTATTGTTGCGCATTTAATACCAACTCCATTTTTCTTTATTGCTTTTGCACAGTCTATAGTTATTTGATCGTTGGTATCGTCTCTACTCTTCATGCTAAGGTCATAGTATTCAATACCTAAGTCTACATAGGGAAGGATTAGCTTGTTCTTAATAAATTCCCATATAACTCTCGTCATTTCGTCACCATCTAGTTCAACGATAGGGTTTTTTACCTTAATTTTGCTCATTTATTGATATATCTTAATAGTTGAATTTATTCTTTTTGTATACATATTAACCCAAAATTAATGGTTTGGCGATTATGTTAGATAAAATTTTTCCAAAAATTCATAACGAAGGATACAAATTTATTGTAATTTTCGTTTTAACTACAATCATACTTTATTTTATAAGTGGTTTTTTAGGTTTTATAGGGTTGATCCTTACAATTTGGTGCTATTATTTTTTCAGAGACCCAGACAGAATTTCAATAAGAGACGAGAACTATCTTACTAGTCCAGCAGATGGAATAGTTTTGCAAGTTTTAGACACCGAAGGCCCAAAAGAACTAGGTTTAGAAAATAAAAAATTTAAAAAAGTAAGTATCTTTATGAATGTTTTTGATTGCCACGTAAATAGATCGCCATGTTCTGGAAAAATTTCTGAAATATTATATAAGCCAGGAAAGTTTATTAATGCATCTTTGGATAAGGCGAGCGAAGATAACGAAAGAAACTATTATAGAATAAAAAATTCACAAGGTGAGGATATAATAGTAGTCCAAATAGCAGGATTAATTGCCAGAAGAATTGTAACGGAAACATCCGTAGATGAAGAGTTGCAACAAGGGTCAAGAATCGGAATGATAAGATTCGGAAGTAGAGCTGATTTATATTTTGAAAATTATGAACCCCTTGTAAAAGTAAATCAAAAAACTATTGCTGGAGAAACTTTGATAGCAAAAAGATAGTTATATGGAACAACCTAACAAAAATATAAAATTGGTATCTAATAAAAATTCAAGAGTAATTCTTCCAAATATTTTAACTTTAGTAGGAGTATGCATTGGTTTATCTTCTATTAAATTTGCTTTTGATGGTAAATTTGAACTATCTATTATAGCAGTAATTGTTGCTGGTATTATTGATGGCCTAGACGGTAGGATTGCAAGATTAATTAAAGGAACCTCTAAAGTTGGAAAAGAATTAGATTCACTAACAGATGTTATAAGTTTTGGAGTAGCACCAGCATTTATAATGTATTTTTGGAGCTTATCAGAAATTGGAAGATTAGGGTGGTTAATATCTTTAATTTATGTAATTTGTGTAGCATTAAGATTGGCAAGATTTAATGTTAATTCAGAAGGAGAATCTTCTTGGAAAGATAATTTTTTTGAAGGCATACCTTCTCCTGCAGGAGGTATTTTAGTTCTTATGCCTTTAATATATAGTTTTAGTGAAATTCAGTTTTTTACTTTAAATAATAAAATTTTAGTACCTATCTTATTTATTGTTATATCAGTTTTATTAATCAGTAAAATTCCTACTTATTCTTTAAAAAAAATTGTTGTTCCAAGAAGCACTACAATTTTTTTGTTACTTGTTGTTGTTTTGTATTTTGGACTAATTTTAATTTATACTTTCAATACGCTAATTATTTCTGGAGCACTTTATCTGTTAATGATACCAGTAAGTTCTGTACATTATTATATAATTAATAAAAACAGTAAGATTAAAGATGGCAATATTGATCATCATGAAGATGTGCTTTAAATGAAAGAAAATGCAATTATCTCATTAGCAGATTCTAATTATTTCGAACTATTAAATGAATTAGTTGATTCAATAAAAAGATTTGATCAAAGCAAAGACCTGGCCTTATGTATTATGGACGCTGGATTAGAAAAAGATCAAATACAAATTCTTGAAAAAAAAGTAGATCAAATAAAGAAAGCAGAATGGGACATAGAAGTATCAGATAGTAAAGTTAAAGGGAGAGAATGGTTAAAAAGCCAAGTATCAAGAGCTTTCTTGCCTAAATATTTTCCTGGTTATGAAAAATATATTTGGATTGATGCCGATGCTTGGGTGAATTCATGGTATACAATTGAATTATATATTAAAGGATGTGAAAACAAAAAATTAGCTATCGCTACATCTGCGGATAGATCATACGGAAGAGTATTGAGAGCAGAATGGGTATTGGGGAGTTTTGCTAAAATTAAATCTCAAAATTATAAACATGCCAAATCATCTGGTTTTTCAGAAAAAATTGCAAGAGAAGTAGCTCTCAAACCCCATTTAAATATTGGTGTATTTTCTTTAGAAAAAGATGCGCCTCATTGGGAAGTTTGGCAAAAAAATTTAAAAAAAGCTTTATCATCAGGAAGAATTTGGGGATCCGAACAAATTGCAATGAATATTACAATTTACTCAGACAATCTTGATGTTGAAATATTGCCTGCATATTGCAACTGGACTTTAATTGACGCAATTAAATTTGATAAAAAAAATAATACTTATGTTGAACCATATCTTCCAAACCATGAGATAGGTATAATTCATTTTGCTGGTAAGAATAACGATCAAATAAGAAATAATAAAAACTTTGTTTCAAAAATTGAAACATTAGATGGAGACACAATAGATAAAAATCTAAGATTTAGGAATTAGTTGAAAAAGAACAAATTTTCAAAAAATTGGATAATCAAACAAAAAAGAGATATTTACATTAAACAATCAAAAATCGAAGGTTACAGGTCTAGAGCGGTATATAAATTACAGGAAATAAATAATAAATTTAAAATTCTTAAAAATGGTATTAATGTTGTAGATTTAGGTGCTGCACCTGGTAGCTGGTCACAGTTTATTTCTAGAAATTTTAAAAACTTAAAATTAGTTTCTATAGATACAAAAGAAATGGAGGAAATTGAAAATACACATCAAATAAAAGGTGATTTTACAGATGAACTTCAACAGAAAAAAATTATTGATTATTTTAGTAGAAAAATTGATCTGGTGATTTCTGATATGGCAGTAAACACAACGGGAAATAAAAATTTAGACTCTATAGTAACAGGAGAATTAAGTATTGAAGCGCTAAATTTTTCAACTAATACACTTAAAAAACAAGGAAGTTTTGTATCTAAAATATTTATGGGTTCATCTTTTAATGAAATTGTTCAACATGCAAAAAAAAATTTTAAACAAGTTCATATATTCAAACCACCAGCTAGCAGGAAAGATTCAAAAGAAAGTTTTATTATTTGTAAGCATTTAAGATAGTTCTTCTTTAATTTTTTTAATAATCCTTTATATAAAGACTTATTGGTATTATAGATTATTTAAAAACTAATTATGAAATATATTATTATAATTTTTGTATTTTTTGGATTATGCTTTTCTTCTTCGGCTGAAAAAAATAATTATTTTGATGAAGCAAAAATGTTATTTGAAGAAGAAAAATTTGAGGAGTCAAAATTTTTATTTCAAAGAAATATTGTTTACAATCCAAAAGACGCAGAATCTTATCTTTATTTATCTAAAATTTTTATTTTAGAAGAAAATAAATCAGAACAAGAAAAAAACTTAAATACCACACTTCTTCTTGATCCTAAACATGAAGAAGCGATGTATTTGTTAATTGATATTGAGCTTAAAAGATCAAATTTTTCAAAGGCCGAAGAATTGAAAAAAAATTTTACGATGATTTGTTCAGTAATGTGTGAAAAATTGACATCAATAAACACACGTCTTAAAGAATTTGAAAAAAAAGATGCGTCTTGAAGACAGTCTTGAAAAAATTTTAATTGTTGATTTTGGATCTCAATTTACTCAACTCATTGCAAGAAAAATAAGAGAGTTAGGAATTTATTGTGAAATAATTAGTCATAATAAAATTACCAAAACACATAAACTAGAAAATAATATTAAAGGATTAATTTTATCCGGTGGCCCTCTGAATGTTTATCAAAGCAAGAAAGTAAAATTTAATAAAAAATTACTTTTTTCTAAAATTCCTGTTCTTGGAATCTGTTTTGGTCATCAAATTATTTCCAAGGTGATGGGTGGTAAAGTTAAACAATCAAAATCAAGAGAATTTGGTTTAGCAAAAGTTATAAAAATTAATAATAGCCTATTAACTAAAAATTTTTTTTCTAAAAAAGAAAATAACGTATGGATGAGCCATGCCGATGAAGTAATTAAATTACCTAAAAACTTTAAAGTAATTGCAAAAAGTAATAATTCCAAATTATGTATAATAGAGAATTCAAAAGAAAAATTATATGGCATCCAATTTCATCCCGAGGTAACTCATACAAAGAGAGGAAAAATAATACTTAAGAATTTTATTTTTAATATATGTAAAATAAAAAAAAATTGGTCATCTAGAGATAAAAAATCAAAATTAATTAAAGATGTTAGAAATAAAATAGGCAACTCAAAAGTAATATGCGCTTTATCAGGAGGAGTAGACAGCAGTGTAGTTGCAAAATTATTATCAAATGCAATAGGTAAAAATTTAACCTGTATTTTTGTTAATACTGGAATGTTAAGAAAAAATGAGGAAAAACAAGTAGTAAACACATTTAAGAAAAGATTTAAAATAAATTTAATATATGTAAATGCAGAAAAACAATTTTTATCAAAATTAAAAAATATTTCTGATCCTGAAAAAAAAAGAAAAATTATAGGAAATTTATTTATTAAAATTTTTGAAAAATATGCAAAAAAAATAAAAAATGTTAAATTTCTTGCACAAGGAACTTTGTACCCTGATCTTATAGAAAGCAAATCTGTTACTGGAAGTCAAACCTCAAAAATTAAATCACATCATAATGTAGGAGGACTTCCAAAAAAAATGAACTTGAAATTAATAGAACCACTTAAATATCTATTTAAAGATGAAGTAAGAAAACTTGGTTTAGAGTTAAATTTAAATAAAGAAATTATATCACGACATCCTTTTCCTGGACCAGGTCTGGCCATTAGAATGCCAGGCATAATTACAAAAGATAAAATTAATATTCTAAAAGAAGCTGACCATTATTTTATTAAAGCTTTAAAAGATCACAAATTATACGATAGAATTTGGCAAGCTTATGCGGCTTTATTACCTGTCAAAACAGTTGGTGTTATGGGAGACAATAGAACTTATGAATACTTATGTCTGTTAAGAGCAATAACATCTGAAGATGGTATGACTGCCGATTTTTTTGAATTTAAAAAGTCATTTATGCAGTTTGTATCTAATCAAATTGTTAATAATATAAGAGGAATAAATAGGGTTGTTTATGATATTACATCTAAACCTCCAAGCACTATTGAATTAGAATAAAACAATGATTTCAAAAATAACTAAAATTAAATCAAAAAAAAATAGGACTAAAATCGTTTGTCTTACTGCTTATTCTAAAAATATTGCTCAATCAATCGATAAACACACAGACATAATTTTGGTAGGAGATTCACTTGGATCTACATTATATAATTTTAAATCTACAAGAAGTGTAACTTTAGAAATGATGATAAAGCATTCTAAAAGTGTACGCCAAGGTGTTTCAAATAGTTTAATGGTAGTTGATATGCCATATAATACTTACAACAAGCCATCTCAAGCATTGAAAAATTGTAAAAAAGTTATGAAAATAACTAAATGTGATGCTGTTAAAATTGAAGGTGGGTTAAAAATAATTAAAATTATTAAATGCTTAATAAAAAATAATATTCCTGTTATGGGTCACCTTGGAATATTGCCACAAACTACAAAAGGTAAATTTAAATCTAAAGGCAAGTCTACCAAAGAAAGAAATGAAATAATTAAAGATTGTAAATTATTAGAGGAAGCAGGTGTATTCTCAATAGTTTTGGAATGTGTTGAAAGAAAATTAGCGAATAAAATTAGCAATTTAATAAAGATTCCTACTATTGGAATAGGATCATCCAATAATTGTGATGGTCAAATATTGGTTATAGACGATGTTTTAGGATTAACAGATTCAAAAATGAAATTTGTAAAAAAATTTGTTGATGTAAAAAAACTAATAACAGAAGGGGCTAAAAAATTTGAAAAAGAAGTAAAATCTAATAAATTTCCTTCAAGAAAATACTCATATTAAAAATATTTAATATAATTTTCATTAATATTTAGAATTTCTAAATCTACCAATCCGCCTATTATTAATTGTATTGCTACTATTAGAATAAACGCTAATCCTACATAAACAATCCAAAGATGTTTTTGAATATAATTTGCCAAATAAGTAGCAAGAGCTCCAGTCAAAACCACAGACAAAACAAGTCCAAAAATCATAAAACCAAAATAACCTTTTGCTGCCCCGACTACTCCAATTACATTATCAAAACTAATGGTTATATCTGCAAGCAAAACTTTGTAAATACTTTGAATATAAGAAGGTTCTTTTATCTTTTTCTTTGGTGATTTAATTTTTTTTATTTCAAACAAATCTTTCCTTAAGTCATTCACAATCCAAATTAATAAAAGACCCCCAAGAATTTTAATAAAATAGAATTTAAAAAGGTAAGTAGCAAATAATGCAAAGATTATTTTAAAAATAAGAGCACCAGCAACTCCCCAATAAATTATTTGCTTTCTATTTCTAGGGACAAAATTTGCAGCTATTAATCCAATAATTATTGCATTGTCTGCTGCGAGAATTATATCAATAAAAATAATCTGAAGTAAAATTAATGATTGTTCGATCAAGATGAATTTATAATATTATAAAATTGTTATTATTCAATAAAAAATAATTAAATTATATTACAAATAATAAAAAAAAAGGCGACCGCATTAACGATCGCCTTTTTAATTCTATTTTTTTATTATTTTTGAGACCAAGTTGGCATTGGATATTTTAATTTACAAGCTGCTAACTCAAATGGATATACCGTACAGTATTTTCCATTTTGAACTTGCATTAAAATTCCTCTTGTCTTTTCATTTTGTCCGTCTGCGCCAAATTTAATTCCTCTATAAGGAACAATCAATGAATCAGATGACATATCAAGATCAACTAATGCTTGTCTGATTTTTTCTGGATCTGTTGACCCTGCATTGTTAATTGCATTAGCCAAAGCCATGAAACCAGTGAATGCTCTTGCAGGAACATCTGACAAATCTCTTCCGCCAGAATGTGTTTTGAAAAGATCATTTACAGTACCAATCATTGGGATTGTAGTAGCCAAGTCAGTATTAAACGGCGATCTTGTTATTACACCTTCTGATTTACTTCCCATTGTTGCTATAAATTTTGGGTCTGTGTACCCTGCATTTTGTGCAACTAAAAGTTTTGGATTGTAATCAAGTTCTTTAGCAGTATTTAAGAATAAATATGCATCTGCCGTATAAGACGAAGGCAATAAAACATCAGGATTTTTTGCTTTTAATCTTTGCACTTCAGAACTTAGTGTAGTTGTTTTAGCTTTATAACTAATTTTTTCTACAACTTTGAATCCTTGATCTTTTGCCATTTTATTTTGTGTACTACCGCTATCAGATCCCCAAAGAGTGTCTTCGTGAATAATTCCAACAGTTTTAAGTTTATTACTATTTTTCTTGTTAAAATCATTCATGAATTCAAACATTAGCTGAGTAAACTCACCATCATGCGGAGTTACCCTAAAGAAATATTTAAATCCTCTAGTTGTTAATTTAGGAGATGTCGACTCACCATTTACCCATGGTATTCCCGCTCTCTCAGTAACTTGACTAGCCGCACCTGTAACTGAAGAGTAATAAGCGCCAAACATTGCATTAACTTTGTCAGAGTTTAACATTTTTTCTGTTTCTCCAACTCCAACATCAGGTTTTCCGCCGTGGTCACCAACAACAATTGATATTTTTCCACCACCAAGACCTTTAAGCCCAGCATCTTTTGCTAAAGGCATGCCAGCTATATCATGGCTATTATTTATAATATCCAAAGCAGTTTTCACTGCTGCAACTGCATCCTTACCAACTTGAGCAACTGGACCAGTTAAAGGATATAGTACTCCTATTTTGACATCTTCTGCTGCACTAATTACTGGTGCGCAAACAAATGACATAAAAGTGAATACTGTAAGTATTAATTTTCTCATTTATTTCCCTCTTATTTGTTTTTTTAAAATACAATCTAATACTATATGTGATATCAATTCAACGTTTTTGTATTCAATGAGTATTTATAAAATTTATATTTAATAGATGACATCTGAAATTATTTTACAAGCAATAGTAACAGGATTAATGATGGGGCTAATTTATGCATTAATTGCAGCTGGTTTAAGTTTAATATTTGGATTAATGGACATTGTAAATTTTGCTCACGGAGAACATTTAATGTTGTCCATGTTTTCATCTTTCTGGCTTTGGTCATTGTTTGGGATAGATCCTATTTTTTCAATTCCAATTACTATTTTACTGATGGCACTTTGTGGAATAGCTACACATTATTTTTTAATTAGATACATCTTAAAAGCTAAAATGTTAATACAAATTTGTGCAACATTTGGATTATCAATATTTATAAGATCTATAGCACAATTGTTGTGGACTCCAGATTTTAGAAATGTTGACAAGCCTCTCTTAGAGGGAAGGTTAGAGATAGCTTCAGTTTTTATTGGACAACCACAATTAATTGCTAGCATTGTTTGTTTAGTAGCATTCATCGGACTTTATTTATTTGTAACTAGAACGGAAACTGGTTTAGCACTTCAGGCTACCGCACAAGACAGACAAGCTGCTGAAATTTTGGGCGTTCCTTCAAATAAAATGTTTGCAATAGGTTGGGCGATTGGTCTTGGTTGTGTAGCTGTAGCCGGAGGAATGATGTCAAATTATTTTTTTATATTCACGGATGTAGGAATTAATTTTGCATTATTTGCCTTTGTTGCCGTGGCTCTAGGAGGTTTTGGAAGTATTATTGGATGCTTGTATGCTGGAATAATTATCGGTTTGGTAGAATCTTTAGGAGGACTTTTAATAGATCCATCATTTAAACTTTTATATGTTTTTGCAATTTATTTATTAGTTGTCATTTATAGACCACAAGGATTATTTGGAAGATATTAATATGAACAAATTAGATATTGCAAAATCCGAACCACTTTGGAACACTAATAAAAACATAACATTAATTATTAGCGTTTTACTATTTATATTGATAGCGCTGCCATTTTTTGGTCTTAACTCTTTTTATTTACATTTATTTATTATGATTTTTATGCATGCAGTAATGGCTCAATCATGGAATGTAATTGCAGGCCTTTCAGGGCAAATTAGTTTAGGTCACGGAGCATTTTTTGGAATAGGGGCTTACGCTAGCTCGTTCTTTTTTGTTCAGTATGGAATTTCACCATGGATAAGTATTTTTATTGGGATGTTTTTTTCAGCGATAGTTGCTGTTTTAATTGGTATTCCAATGCTTAGGTTGAGCGGACATTATTTTGCAATAGCAACATTATTAATTGGTATTAGTTTTCAAGTTGTGTTTCAAAGATGGGAATTAGTAGGAGCTGCCTCTGGTCTTTGGGTTCCTCTTACGCAAGAAGATTCTTGGAACTCTCTACAATTTCATAGTAGCAAAGCTCCATATTATTATATTTTTTTATTTTTTCTTGTCGTAACATTCTTTGCGGTTTGGTTATTAAATAGATCTAAAATAGGTTTTAGATTGAGAGCTGTAAGAGATGATGCTCAAGCTGCGTCAAGTTTGTGCATAAGTGTTTCAAACTATAAAATTATAGCATTTGTAATCTCAGCTATGATAATGGCCCCAATGGGAAGTTTATTTGGCCAATACATCTTAATTATTGATCCAGATAGAATGTTTAACATTGAAATTTCAATTATTGTTTTATTGATAACAGTTTTAGGAGGAATAGGAAATATTTGGGGTCCTTTAATTGGTGCTGCAATTTTAATTCCAATTTCAGAATATTCTAGAATTTATCTTGGAGGCACAGGTGGCGCTGTAGATCTAATTTTTTATGGATTGATATTAATGGTCATTTGTATTTTTAGACCCGAAGGGCTTATTTCTTTTGTGCCGAAAAATATTTTAGAAAGAAAAAAACAGAGATGAAAATTTTAACTGTAGAAAACTTAAGCAGAGCATTTGGCGGTATAAAAGCTAATGAAGATATTTCGTTTGAAGCAGAAAAAGGAAAAGTACTAGGAGTTATAGGTCCTAATGGTGCAGGAAAATCCACTCTTTTTGATTTAATTACCGGTTATACGAAACCAGATAATGGAAAAATATTATTTGAAAATAAAAATATATTTGGACTAAAACCCGACAAAATTAGCAACTTAGGGATTGGTAGAACATTCCAGAAATTAAAGCCTTTTGCAGATCAAACGCTATTAGAAAATGTAATGATCGGTGCCTTCGTAAAAGAAAATAACATTAAGAAAGCAAGAGATAATGCTTTAGAAATAATAGAATTTGTAGACTTAATAGAAAAACGTCATCATTTCGCAAGAGAACTTTCTACCGGACAAAGAAAAAGATTAGAAATGGCTAGAGCAATGGCAATAAAACCAAAGCTACTATTAATGGATGAAGTAACAGGAGGAGTAGATCAAAAAACTATTCCTGGACTAGTAGAACTTATAAAAAAAATGAGAAATTTAGGAGTAACAATAATTACAATTGAACATAATATAAATATTATCATGGAAATTTCTGATAATATTTTGGCTTTAGATCAAGGTAAAAAAATTGCCTTCGGATCGCCCAAAGAAATTCAAAATAATAAAAAAGTGATTGATGCTTATTTAGGTACTATTGATGCTGCTTGATATTAAAAATGTAGATGTTTTGTATGATGATTTTCAAGTTATTTGGGACGTATCATTAAATGTAAATAATTCAGAAATAGTTACACTTTTAGGACCCAATGGTTCTGGAAAAAGCACAGTATTAAATACTATAAGTAATTTAGTTGAACATAAAAAAGGAGAAATATTTTTTGATAAAAAATTAATCTCTAATATTCCAACTCATCATAGAACTTCCATAGGCATTTCCCACGTTCTTGAAAGAAGAAGAGTTTTTCCTTACCTAACTGTTGTGCAGAATCTTTTATTAGGTGCGTGGCACCCAAAAGCTAAAGAGTCTATGGATAAATCTTTATCAAAAATTTATAAAATTTTTCCTAAACTTGAGAGTAGATCATCTCAACTTGCGCATACCATGTCAGGAGGAGAGCAACAAATGTTAGCTATTGCAAGAGGTCTAATGGGTTTGCCAAAATTATTAATGATTGATGAACCTTTTTTAGGATTGTCTCCAATGGTAGTTAAGGATTTAATTGGTATTTTTAAAAATATCGTTAGTGAAGGTATATCCATTCTTTTCGTTGAGCAAAATGTAAGATTAGCTTTAAGTATGGCTGATCGTGGTTATGTTTTAGAAAGCGGCAGGTTGGTTGTTTCAGGAGAATCTAAAGACTTGATTGATAGCGACAAAGTTAAAAAAGTTTTTTTAGGAAATTAAAAAGCTGCCAAATCATCATTTAATTTATCAGTGATAAGCATTTTACCAGGACTATGAGTTATACAAAAATCAGGTTTTGCTTTTTCTAAAATTGATTGAGGTGTAACACCGCAAGCCCAAAAAACCGGTATCTCATTATTTTTTAAAGTTCTAGGAGGATCCCCAAATTCTGGTTTCATTATATCTTTAATTCCAATTTCATCTGGGTTTCCTAAATGTATGGGAGAACCATGAACTGCAGGAAATCTTGAGCTAATTTCAATAGATTTAATAGCATCTTTTGAAATTAAAGGTCTCATAGAAACGACCATTTTACCTGAAAACTGCCCAGCTGTTTCACAATCAATTGATGTTTGATACATGGGTACTATTGTATCATTTTGTATATGTTGCATTTCTATTCCAGCTTCTATTAAAGGTAATTCAAAAGACATCGAACAACCTAATACAAAAGTTACCAGATCATCATTCCAATATTTTTTTATATCAAAAGGTTCGTCAACCAATTCACCTTTTTTCCAAACTCTATACTGTGGAACATCTGTTCTAATATCAATTTCACCCAAATCCTTTAAAGTTGGGTCACCTTTAGCACCAAGACCTATTAATGGACAAGGTTTAGGATTTTTTTGGCAAAATGACTTAAAATCCGAAGCATATTTACTTGGAAGGATACATAGATTTCCTTGAACATATTTATATGCAGTGCCCGCTGTTTGCTCTGTGTATTTATTTTCTCTTATTATTCTTCTTGCTTCAGTTGAATTTTGGACATCAAGCATAATTATTTTTATTCATCTAAATAAATTTTTTCATTTTATTTAAAGGTTTTAAATATAAACCATTATCTAGCAAATTATCTCTTATAGATTTTGCTGTAGCTAACGAACTTTCGTTGTCCCCATGTATACATACGGAGTCGATTTCACAAGGAATTTTTTTTCCACTAAAACAATTAAGAGCTTGGTTTTTTACCATGCTTAAAACATGTTTTTTTGCTTCATCAGGGTCTGTAATTAACGCATTTTGTTTTTTTCTAGAAACTAGATTTCCATCGTCTTCATAATTCCGATCTGCAAATATCTCACATGCTATTTTTAAATTTAATTTTTTTGCAGCTTCTTCCATTTTGGATCCTGTTGGAACTAAATAAATAAGATCTTTACTTATTTCTTTTATGGATTTAGCAATTATTGTTGCCAACTCAATATCCTCGCAAGCCATGTTGTTTAATGCCCCATGAGGCTTGATGTGAGTTACACTTTCACCATGTTGTGATGCAATCTCTTGTAAAATTGCATATTGATCAATTATTATTTTTCTAATTTCTGAAGAAGGTAAATTCATTCTTTTTCTTCCAAAATTTTCTGGATCATTAAAAGAAGGATGAGCACCAATACTAACTCCATTTTTTTTAGATATTTCAACTACCTGATTCATAGATTCGTCGTCGCCTGCGTGATATCCACAAGCCACATTTGCTGAATTTACTATTGTAAGTAAATCAGGATCATACTTATTTGAATGGTGCTTAGATTTCTCACCTAAATCACAATTGATATTAATTTCCATAGTTTTATTTCTTGAAGTATAACATGGCATGATAAAAAATATATCAAATCTTGGTGACACTGCTTTGTACTGTGATTTTGGAAGCAAAGTTAATAAGGAAATTAATTCTAAGGTAATACAATATTTCAATAATATAAAAGAGAAAAAAATAGAAGGCATTACCAATATAACTCCTTCATATAATAAATTAATTATCTCATTTGATATGAGAATTGTTAATTTTATTAGTCTTAAAAAAACAATTGAAAATCTAAATTTAAAAGAATTTATAAATAAAAAAGGTGATCTAATAAAAATACCTATTTGTTGCGACGAAGAATTTTCACTTGATCTTAAAAGATTGGAAAAAAAACTTAAAATATCTGAAGATAAGATTTTAGAAAAATTTTTTTCACGAGATTATTATTGCTACATGACAGGTTTTATTGCTGGTCATCCTTTTTTAGGAGATACTAACGAATCTTTGAGAGCAAAAAGATTAGAAACTCCTAGAGTTAAAATTCCAAAAGGTTCAGTTGGTTTAACAGAACAATTTTGCAATATATATTCCTCCGAAAGTCCTGGTGGATGGAATATAATTGGCAATACCCCGTTAAATATTTTCGATAAGACAAATGAATTGAAACCAAATTTGATTAATCCAGGTGATACAGTTGTTTTTGAACAAATTTCCAAAGATGAACACAATAAATATAATGACTAAAAAATATTTTGAAGTTATCAGACCTGGTATAAATACTACATTTCAAGATTTAGGTAGAAATAATTTATACCATATTGGGATTCCTTTTAGTGGAGCAATGGATAATAGAAATTATATTTTAGCAAATGCAATTGCCGGAAATAAAGAAAATACTCCTGTTATAGAATTTGCTATTCAAGGTCCATTATTAAAATTTAAAGGAGATAAAGTTAATTTTACAATATCAGGAAATGTAAATTTTAATATTTTAAAAAAAAAAGAAAAAATTGAGGGAACTTGTTACCAAAATTATATTTTAGAAGATGGAGATGAATTAGATATTCTTTCTACAAATAAATCTGTTTATGGCTATTTAGCAATTAGCGGAAATTTTGATGTTCAATTTCAGTGGAATAGTTGCTCTACCAATACAAAAGCTAATATCGGAGCTAATGATGGAAAAAAAATAGAAAAAGGTCAATTAATTAATATTCTTGATATTCATAGTGAAAATTCAAAAAGAAAATTAGAATATATAAATTCAAAAATAGAAAATATTCGTGTTATTAAAGGAACAAACTTTAATTATTTTTCAGATGAAAGTAAAAAAATTTTTTTTGATAAGGAATTTACTGTTACAAAACTTAGCGATCGAATGGGAATGCGATTAGAAGGTGTTAAAATTGAAAATGTTGTAGATACAAATATAAAATCTGAAGGAATAATAAAAGGTGTAATTCAAGTTCCTGCTGATGGAAATCCAATAATTATGCTTTCAGATCATGGAACAATTGGTGGTTATCCAAAAATTGGTGTTGTTATAAGCGCAGATTATGACAAATTAGTTCAACTACCACCAGGTTCAAAAATTAAATTTAAAGAAATAGAACTATCTGATGCAGAAATGCTGTTTAAACTTTACGACATGGAAACAAAAAATTTAGTTTTAAAAATTAAATGAATTTCATTTCAAAATTATCGGGACCCTTTTTAGTTTTTTTGGGTGCATTTTTTTTAAGTTTTGGCGGTCTAATAGTAAAATCATTTGAAGGCGCTACATTGTGGCAAATTCTTTTTTGGAGACAGTTTTTTTTTGTTTTATTAGTTGTTATATTTTTATTATTTACGTATAAAAAAAAAATATTTTTAGCCTTGTACCAGTCGGGTATCCCAGGTTTTATTGGCGGAATAATACTTGGTTTAGGTTTTAGTGCTTATGTTTTTGCTATGTATAATACGACAGTTGCTAACGCTAACTTTATTATTCAAACACAAGCAATTTTTCTAGCAGTTTTTGGATATTTATTTTTAAAAGAAAAAATATCCAAACTAACTTTAGCATCAATAATTCTTGCAATTTCTGGAATAATATTAATGGTTGGAAGTTCTTTGTCTCCAGGAGAAATGTCAGGAAATTTAGTTGCATTTATAATGCCAGGTTCGTTCGCTGTTTTGATTATTATTGTTAGAAAATATCCCAATGTAGATATGGTACCATTACAATTTTTTGCCGGTATAGTAGCAATGTTAATAGGTTATTTTGTTTCAACGAAGATTATTATATCTACAAATGATCTATTTTTAGCTTTTATAGCTGGTTTTTTTCAAGTTGGTTTAGGTTTTATTTTTATAACTATAGGAGCAAGGAAAACACTTTCTGCAATGGTTGGAATTCTAATGATGACAGAAGCGGTATTTGGTCCTTTTTGGGCCTGGATCTTTTTAGATGAAACACCACAATTTTATGCACTAGTAGGAGGGTCAATTATTTTGTTTGCAGTTTTTATTCAGTTTTATTCTTTATTAATTAAAGAAAAAAAATCTAAATGAAAATCGCAGTGATTGGATCGGGTATTTCAGGTCTAAGCGCAGCATACTATCTTTCTAAAAAACATAAGGTAGATTTATTTGAAAAAGAAGATCATTTTGGAGGACATTCATATACTTTGGATGTTTTAATTAATGAAAAAAAAGTTTCGGTAGATATTGGTTTTATAGTTTTTAATCATCAAACATATCCAAATTTAATTAATTTTTTCTTAGAAAATAAAGTTGAGATAGAAAAGAGCGATATGTCATTTGCAGTTTCAGTACAAGATACAAGTTTTGAATATTGTGGGAGAGGCTTGGGAGGAATATTTTCTAATAAATCAAATTTATTTAGAATAAATTTTCTTAAAATGTTTTTTGATATTATAAAATTTTATAAACATTGTGATAAAATAAATAATTTTGATGAAAAAATTACATTAGGAGAATTTTTAAGAAAAAAAAAATTATCAAAATCATTCAAAGATTATCATTTAATACCAATGGTTTCTGCAATCTGGTCAATGCCACCTTATGAAGCTGATAAGATGCCATTAAAATTTTTTTTAAATTTTTTTCAAAATCATGGTTTATTTAAATTAAAAGATAGACCTCAATGGTTTACGGTTTCAAATAGAAGTAGGTCGTATGTAAATAAAATCTTATCTAAAATAAGTGGAGAATATTACAAAAATTATAAAATAAATATTATTAAAAGAATATCTCCAGGGATACAAGTACATTATGGTGAAAGCAATGAGTTTTTTAATTATGATAAAGTTGTTATCGCAACTCATGCCAATGAAGCTTTGTCTATAATAGAAAATCCTTTAAATGAAGAGAAAGAAATTTTATCAAACTTTAAATATAAAGAAAATATTGCAATAGTTCATACAGATGAAAAGATTATGCCAAAAAATAAAAATGTATGGTCTTCTTGGAATTCACATGTTAAATCTGACAATACTGAAATAAACTCTTTAACTTATTGGTTAAACTTATTACAAAATTTAAAATCTGATGAAAATATATTTTTAACTTTAAATCCAATTTCAAAAATATCTGAAAAAAAAATATTAAAAAAAGTAAAATTTACTCATCCTTATTTTGATCAAAACGCATTAGATAATCAAAAAAAATTAATTTTTTTACAAAATAAAAAAGATATTTTATTCTGCGGCAGTTATTTTGGTTATGGTTTTCACGAAGATGGAATAAAGTCATCGATAGAAATGATTAAAGCTTTAAATGATTAAAAATTCTATAATTTATGATGGCAAAGTAATTCATAGAAGATTCAAGCCTAAAGAGCATTATTTTAAATATAATGTTTTTTCACTATTAATTGACTTAGATGAATTAGAAACAATCCAGAATAAAATTAAAATATTTTCTTACAATAAATTTAATATAATTAGTTTCTTTGATAAAGATCATGGACCTAGAGACGATACATCTCTCAAAGAATGGGTAATTAAAAATTTAAAAGATATAGGAATAGAGAAAGAGAGTATTCAAATAAAATTATTATGCTATCCTAGAATTTTTGGATATGTATTTAATCCATTAAGTGTTTTTTTTATTTATGATCAAAATTCTAAACTTATTTCAATTTTGTATGAAGTTAAAAATACCTTCGGCGAACAACACACATATATATTTAAAACAAATGATGACAATATTATAACAAACGATTGTATTAAGAAATTTCATGTTTCTCCTTTTATAGAAATGGAATGCCATTATTTTTTCAGAGTATTAAAACCATGTGATAAAATTTCAGTAATTATCGATCAAAAAGACAAAGATGGGAAACTTCTCTATGCTTCCCAAGATGGAAAGGCTAAAGAATTTAATGAAAAAAATTTGCTAATTTCCTATATTTCTCACCCATTAATGACTTTTAAAATTATTGCAGCAATACATTATGAAGCATTAAAATTGTGGATAAAAGGAATTAAAATTATTAAAAGAAAATTTAAAATAAAAAACAATATTTCAATTGAAGGAAAATGAATTTTAATAATATTTCTGATAAAATTGTTTTTAAATCCCTAGAATTTATTAAACACGGAAATATACAATTAATTAACTATGACAATAAACATTATAATTTTGGAAATCAAGATGAAAAACTAAAAGTTAATTTAAAAATTAATAAACCAGGATTAACTTATCAAATAATAAAAAGCGGAGACATAGGTTTAGCAGAAGCTTATATGAGAGGAGATTTTGAAACAGACAATCTTACCAACCTCATTGAACTAACGGCAAAAAATATAAAATTAATATATAAATTTTCTGGTTTGTTAGATTTTTCCATAGTTAATAATATAAAAAGTTTTTTTATTAAAAATGATAAATTAAGAAGTAAAAAAAACATTTCAAAACATTATGATTTAGGCAATGATTTTTTTTCATTATGGCTAGATCCTAGCTTAACATATTCTAGCGCTATATTTGAAAAGCAAGAATCAAATTTAGAGTCAGCACAAATGAACAAGTATAAAAAACTTTTGTCTCTTATAAATCCTAGAGCAGGAGATAAAATTTTAGAAATAGGATGTGGATGGGGAGGATTTGCTGAATATGTTGGTAAAAATCTTGACATCAAAATGGATTGTATAACCATATCTCAAAAACAATTCGACTATGCTTCTAAGAGAATTTTTGAAAATGGTCTAAACGAAAAAATTAAGATTAAATTACAAGATTATAGAGATGTTAAAGAAAAATACAATTCTATCGCTTCAATTGAAATGATAGAAGCCGTTGGAAAAAATTATTTATCAAATTTTTTTAACATTATAAAATACAATTTATCTGAAAAAGGGAAAGCAGCTATACAAGCGATAACTATAAATGATGATTTATTTGAAAGATATAAAACTAAAGAAGATTTTATTCAAAAGTATATTTTTCCTGGAGGTTTTTTGCCATCCAAAAAAAGCTTATACAATATTACTTCAAACAAAGGACTATTAATCGATAGCTATAACTCATATGGATTTCATTATTCAAACACTTTAAAATTATGGAGTAATCAATTTTTTAATAAATGGGACCAAATATCAAAACAAGGTTTTGATATAAATTTTAAAAGAATGTGGCATTTTTATTTATCTTATTGTGAAGCTGGATTTAAATCAAAAAATATTGATCTAATACAATTTTCATTACAAAAAAGATAATCAGTAAATGAATATTAAAAAATTAATTAGTCCATTATTGTTGATAATTGTAATTGCATTCATTACAAATTCATTAATTAAAAAATCAATGAAACCAGAAGACTTTAAAGGCACTGAACCAAATATAAAAATTGAAGAATATTTTAATGGTTCAGTAAAAGCTTGGGGATTGTTACAAAATAGAAATGGTAAAGTTACCAGACAATTCAAAGCAGATATGTTTGGAAAATTTGAAAATGGTATTTTGACTTTAGAAGAAGATTTTTATTGGACAGATGGAGAAAAACAAAAAAGAACCTGGAAAATACAAAAAATAGATGAGAATAATTATAAAGGTGTCGCTCCAGATGTGGTTGGAAATGCAAAGGGTTTTCAATATGGCTCAGCATTTAAATTTGAATATGATCTTTTGATACCTTTTAAGTCAAAAAATATAAAAGTTTCATTTGATGATTGGATTTTTAAACAAGACGAGAAAGTTGCCATAAACAGAGCCACACTTACCAAATTTGGATTTAAAGTAGGGGAGCTAACAGTATTTTTTTTAAAAGACTAAAGCTTTTGTAGTTTTGTAAGTTTCTTTATTAAATATAAATATAATCGATTAGGTAAAATCTTTAGCAACTTTAAAATTAAAGTTAGTTCTTTTGGAAAATCAATTTCAAAACTTGAGCCATTAATTAATCCATTGTAGATTTTTTTAGCTGCAAATTCAGGAGTTTTTAAAAATGGCATTTTGAAATCATTTTTATCTGTCATTGGAGTTTTTATAAAACCTGGCGATACCAACGAAACTCTTACATTATGTCTTCCAAAGTCAAAATAAAGACTTTCAGCCAAATTATTTAATGCTGCTTTGGATGCTCCATACCCAGTTGAATTTGGCAGACCTCTATAGCCGGCAACAGATGAAACAATTGAAATATGACCATTTTTTTTGTCTTTAAAGTATTTTTCTACTGCTTTAATACAATTTAAAGTACCAAAGAAATTTGTTTTCATAACATTTTCCATTTGCTCTATGTCAATATCCTTTTCTTTTTTAGGATCCCAAGTTCCAGTTGAAAAAAAACAAATATCGATATTTTGATATTTATTTTTTATTTCTTCAAAGACACTTTTGCAATTTTCTTTATTTGTCACATCTAAAGGAAATGCAGAAATGTTTTCATTTGATTCTGATATTTCGTTTAGTAAATTTTCTCTTCTAGCGGATGCGGCGACCTGCCATCCTTCTTTAGCGAATTTTATCGCTAAAGCCTTTCCAATCCCACTACTTGCTCCTGTTATCCATATATTTTTCATAAATTTATTCTATCTACTTATAATAAAAATGTAATAATAAGGTATAATATAATAACGATTCATGGATGATGTAGTAATAGTTGGTGGAGGAATAATAGGTGCAGCAACTGCCTATTTTTTATCAAAAGAAGGAAGAAAAGTTAAGGTTATTGAAAGAGATCCTACTTATAAATCTGCTTCTTTCCCTTTGTCATTGGGTGGATTTAGAAGACAATTTTATCAAAAAGAGAATATTCTTCTTGGGAAATTTGCAAAAGATTTTATTTTTCAAATTCCAGATTTATTAAAAACAGAAAAAAATCCAAATCCTACCGCAAGCATGGTTCCAAATGGATATTTGTTAATGTTTGGTCCTGATGACGCTGAAGAGCAATATAGGGCTTTAGAAAATCACAAAGACTGTGATGCTGGAACTAAAAATATAAGAGGTGCAGATTTAAGCAAAATATTTCCTTATATTAACAACGAAGGAATTGAAACTGCAACATACACAGATAATAAAAGCGAAGGATGGATTGATCCTTTCATGTTTCATAGCGCACTCAAAAGCAAAGCAATAGAACTTGGTGCTGAATTTATAAAGGGAGAAGTAAAAAACTTATCTGAGATAAAAGCTAAGACAATAGTATCAGCTGCCGGTTGTTGGACAAAAGAACTTTTAGAAGATATTCCGGTAGTTCCACAAAAACATACAGTTTTTAGAGTTAAATGCCCAAAACACTATCCTGAAATGCCATTAACTGGCGATTTAACAACAGGCGTATACTGGAGACCAGAAGGTAAAGAATATTTGGCCGGATCTCCTTTGTCTGTATTTGATGCCGAAGACCTTGAACCGGCTTGGAATGATTTTGAAGAGTTGGTTTGGCCGGCTCTTGCAAAAAGAATACCTGCATTTGAAGAACTGAAATTGACCGGCGGATGGGCAGGCTACTACGATTGCAACAAACTTGATAATAACGCTGTAGTTGGAAAACATCCAAAATATGAAAATGTTTATATGGCATCAGGTTTTACCGGAAGAGGATTGATGCAAGCACCAGGAATAGGCAGAGCCCTTACCGAGTTAATCACTACTGGAAGCTATCAAACAATCGATGTTAGTGTTTTTGCTGTAGAAAGAGTATTAAACAGCAACGCAAGACCAGAACCGTACGTATTATAATTTTTAAGATCCCCAAATTTTATTTAAGATTTTTTCTCTTCTACAGGCTTTTTTATATTTAAGGTAATTTTGAAAATATACTTCATAATAATTTTGATGTTTGTCTTCTGCTTTATAAAAAATTTCAAATTTTTTTACATAAGTAACAACTTTTTTTTTAAATTTTTTTTCTAATTTTTTAACATCTCTTTCTATTAATTTCTTCTGGCTCTCGTTTTCATAAAATGCGACCGATCTATAGCTATATCCTTTGTCACAAAATTGACCATAAGCATCAAATGGATCTATATTTACCCAAAAATTTTTTAGCAATTCTTCATAAGAAGTTTTTTCTTTATTATAAATTATTTCAACAACTTCAAAATGTCCCGTATCGCCATAAGTAACTTCTCTATATGTTGGATTTGCAGTTATGCCACCTGAATAACCTGAAATAACTTCTTCCACACCTTTAAGTTTTTCAAACGACTCTTCCATGCACCAAAAACATCCACCAGCAAAATAAGCTTTAGATAAATTTTGGGCATTTAAAATTGTTGATAGGTTAAATAAAATTAAAATACTAAAAAAAATAGATTTCATCTAAAAATTAAAAATATTAAATCCCATTCTTGCTGCAACAATAATTACTAATATAGAGGTAATTAAAGCCAATGTTTTTGTTGAAAATAACTTTAAATTCAAAAAATTTCCTATTTGTCCACCAATAAATACCGCTAACAATAAGTAAAAATATTCTTTAACTTCTAATAAATTTTGATTTTTACTTAATTGACCAATTATTCCAAATATAGAATTTATTAAAATAAACAATGAAACAGCAGTAGTTATATGCTTAGGATTGGCAGCTCTAAATAAATAAAGAATCGGTCCTAAAAAAATACCTCCACCTATACCGACAATTCCCGAAACAAATCCTAAAATTAAACCTATTATAAATGAGAAATATATTGGCAAAGTTTTGTAATTAGATGAGTTATTGCCATAAGATTTAAAATTAATTAATAATAATATTCCAGCAATTCCTAAAACAAAGAACAATATTATCTCAAATAATTCTTTATCAATTTGTATGGAGCCTCCAATAAAAGCAAAAGGTATAGATCCAAATAAGTAAGGTAAGAGAAGTTTTAAATTGAAATTTCCTGCCCGTATATAATTGAAAGAGTTTCCAGAAACCACAATTATATTGCAAGCCAACGCTATAATGGGAAAAATTGTATAAGGTATGCCCCATAAAAGTAATAATGCTAGGTAGGTAGATCCCCCTCCAAAACCAACGCTTGAGTAAATTAATGCAGTTACAAGAAAAAAAATAGATAATATAGTCATAAAAATAAATTATGGATGTAAATATAGCATTATTGACAGTTACTGACACAAGAACTTTAAAAACAGACAAATCAGGAAATTTGCTTTTAAAGAAAATCAAAAAAGCTAAACATAATTTGATTGATAGAAAAATTTGTAAAGACAGTAAGAAAGATATTAAAAAAATTCTAAAAATTTGGCTAAAAAAGAAAAAAATAGACGTTATTATAACAACAGGAGGAACAGGTTTGACTGGCAGAGACATTACTCCAGAGGCTATAGAAGAAATAGCAGATAAAAAAATACCGGGTTTTGGAGAAGTGTTTAGATATGTTAGTCTTAAAACTGTAGGAACTTCTTCTATACAATCCAGAGCATGTGCCGTATTAGCTAATGGTAAATATATTTTTGCACTCCCTGGATCATCCGGCGGTGTTACAGATGCGTGGGATAAAATTTTAGTTCATCAATTAAATATAAAACATAAACCTTGTAATTTCGTAGAATTATTTCCAAGACTCAAAGAAAAATAAAATTATTTATTTTCTCTAGTTGCAATATACACACCCAGTGATGCAATTAAAAATCCTACAATGTCATAGGAGCTTAGAGCTTCATTTAAAAATAACCAAGCCATAGCAGCCGATGTTGCTGGAATTAAGAAAAATATCGTTACAGTTTTGCTGGCAGAATTATTTTTAATTAAATACATTAGTATAGTAAATGCTCCAAATGATACCAATAAGATTTGGTGACTCATTGCAATTATAAAAGTTTTAGAAAAATTTATATATGGATCAACAAACAGTAAAATTATTATTAGGTGAAATAAACACCCTCCTATTGCTTGATACATGTTGCTAACCGACAATGGTAAATTATTACTTAATTTTTTTTGCCAAAGGGTAGAAGAAGTGATTGCAATCAACGCAACAAAAGCAGCTAAAATCCCAATTACAGGCAATGTACTTCCAACGTCAAACCCTAAAACCAAAGCTGCTCCAACAAATCCTAGAACAACTCCAATCCATTGTTTCCAGGTAACTTTTTCTTTTAATATTGGTCCGGCCAAAGCATTTGTTAATATAGGCTGAAGAGTAACAATTAATGCTGCTATTCCAGTAGGCAAACCTTTTGAAACTGAAAAAAAAACTCCACCTAGATAAAAACCATGAAATAGTACACCGCTAAATATAGATTGTATTATATAATTTTTTTTATCAATAATTATTTTTTTTGTTAAAACAGAAAAAATAAGAAAACCTAAAGCGACAAAAAAAAATCTGAAACATAACGCTGTAAATGGTTCGCTATTATCTACAATTGGTTTTGTTGTTATAAAAGCTGAAGACCAAAGTAAAATAAAAGCAAAAGGAAATAATCTTATCATTTAAGAGAAAAATATTTATTTTTGATATTTTTCTTTCCACTCAGAGTAAGGCATTCCATAAACATGTTCTCTAGCACTTGGATCTGAAAGCTCTATACCTTTTTTTTCTGCTTCTTCTCTGTACCATTTTGATAAACAGTTTCTACAAAATCCAGCAAGATTCATTAAGTCAATATTCTGAACATCTTTTCTATCTCTTAAATGATTTAGTAATCTTTCAAAAGCTGCTGACTGTAATTCCTTTTTAGTATTTTCTTCCATATTTTTTTATGTTTATTATTTGAAATTTTAAGGATCTTATCAAATAAATTTGGAAAAACAAAAATAACCATGTAATAAATTTATAATATGAAAAATGCTTTAGATGAAAAAATTTTAGAAAAGGCAAATTTGTGGATAAAAGCTAATCATAAAGTTGCTTTAGTCACCGTAATAAAAACCTGGGGATCATCTCCACGCCAAGTTGGTAGCAAAATGATTGTAAACGAAAAAAGTGAATTTGCCGGATCTATATCGGGAG
This sequence comes from Pelagibacteraceae bacterium AG-439-F23, assembly GCA_003212415.1. Lineage (GTDB taxonomy): Bacteria > Pseudomonadota > Alphaproteobacteria > Pelagibacterales > Pelagibacteraceae > Pelagibacter. The sequence goes on along the minus strand of QCPT01000006.1, from coordinate 21,749 downwards.
GATGTGTAGAGACCTCAGTAATAGATGAATGTTTACAATTAATAAAAGACAATAAACCATTTAAAAAGATTGAATTAAAAGTGACAAACGAAAATGCCTGGGATGTGGGACTTGCCTGCGGTGGAGAAATTACAATTTATCTTGAACAAATAAATTAAATGAAAAAAAAATTATTAGAACACATTATAAGTAAAAAAAATAATAAAGAAGAATTTGCGATAATTACTAATATTTCAACAGGAGAAAGTTTTATTTTTGAAAAAAACAAAAATATAGATAAAAATTTTGAAAAATATTCAGATGAAATAAACAATTACTTAAACAATAAGCAAAATGGAATTATTGAAAATACAGATATTTTTATTGATACGTATTTAAGACCCATAAAAGTTATAATAGTAGGGGCGGTTCATATAACTCAATATTTACTTGATTATATAAAAAATTTAAATTTTGAAATATATATAATTGATCCTAGAGATTATTTTGCATCAGAAAAAAGATTTCCAAATATAAATATTATTAATAAATGGCCAATAGAAGCTTTTGAAGAAATAAAAACAGATTCAAGTACTGCTTTAATCGCTTTAACACATGATCCAAAGATAGATGATTCAGCTTTAAAACATGCTTTAAAAAATAAATTTTTTTATATAGGGGCTCTTGGCAGTAAAAAAACTCACGAAAATAGATGTCAAAGATTAAAAGAAGCTGGATATAAAGAAGAAGAAATTGGCTCTATACATGCTCCAATAGGAATTAAACTTGGAGGAAAATCTGCTCCAGAAATCGCTTTATCAATTACAGCACAATTAGTTTTAGAATCTAACAAATTATAATTGAATACTAACACCTTTTAACCATTCACTTTCTAAATTAGTGTAATGTTCTTTTTTCCATATAGGTGTTCTTTTTTTTATCTCTTCTATAATAAATCTAGAAAGATTGTATGCTTCATCACGATGTTTGCATCCAACTCCAATGATAATACTTTTTTCTTCCACATCCACATAACCTTTAACATGTTCAATAAATACAGCTTTATCTTTTATTTTTAATTTAGTCTCAGATTCTTTATAGATTTCTTCAAAACTTTTAATAACCATCGTATCTTTTGTATCGTACGTAATACCTTTTACTTTTTTATTTTCATTTATATCTCTAACTGTCCCAACAAAAAAAATAATGGCACCAAAACTTGAAGATGATAGAAATTTTTCTGCTTTTGAAATATCTATTTTTTCTTTTGAAGCATCTATAATTTTAACATGTAACATTAACCGCCTCCAATAGGTGGAATAATTCCAATCACTTGGTTATCATTAATTTTGTAGTTTTCAGAAATAATTTCATCCTCTTCAGAACAAAAAGCAGAACTTTGAACTAATTTTTTTAAATTTTGATTACCTTTAAAATTTTTTTCAATAAATTCTAATATTTCAATTTTTATATCTTTTATTGAACTATTTTTTTTAACTTCTAATTCTAAAAGGTTATTTTTACTTAAATCTTTAGTAGCACCATAAAGTTCAACAGAAACTTTCATATTTAAAAAATTTCATTTAAAAAATCTGGCAATCCATCAGGGTTTTTCCAGAGACCAGTTTTACCACCTTCTTTAATAAGAAGTTTAACATTGTTTATTTCCAAATGTGGATTAACAATTTTACACAAATCATAAATAGTAATTAAGGCGGCATTCACACCCATTATAGCTTCCATTTCAACACCAGTTTTTGCTACAGTAGATACTACACAGAAAACTTCTAAAGAATTATCATTATCATGCATAACTATTTTGGCTGTTGCATGATCAATTGGAAGTGGATGACAAAGAGGTATTAATTCACTTGTTTTCTTTACACCTAAAATTGCAGAAACTTCTGCTAGAGCAATTGGATCACCTTTTGGCATTTTTTTTCTTTTAATAAGATCAAAAATTTCTTTTCCTACATAAATTTTTCCAGATGCTAATGCACGTCTAAAAGTTTCTTTTTTTGAAGAAACATCAACCATATTAAATGAATTTTTTTTAAATAATTCAATTGCCCAATCTTTTAATTCGTCTTGGTTAATTATTTTTAATTTAGTCAACTATCCTCCAGTTTTAGATAAATTTTTAGTTAAGCCAGTTTCGCCCAATTCTAAGTAGTGAGATTCCTTTTTGAATTGCATTTGTTTTAATATTAAATCTTTTAGCTCATTAAGTTGATCATCTTTTTGCAACAAGTGCCTAACACTTATTCCGGTATTTCCAAATAAACAAAGTCTTAGATCTCCTCTAGATGTAATTCTTAATCGATTACAAGTTTTACAAAAATCTTTTGAATAAGGAGCAATTATTCCAAACTTGCCTTTATACTCAGGGTTTATATAATTTAGAGAAGGACCTGCGTCTCTCCCTAAAGTTTGGTAAATCCAATTATTTTCATTTAAATAGTTCTTAAAGATCTTAGATGAAGCATGATATTTTTTAAAATATTCTAAATTATCTCCTGTTTGCATTAATTCTATATATCTAAAATCAATTTTATTATTTTTAATAAAGTTTGACCATTTATCAAAATCTTTTTCTGAGGAGTTAATTCTATTAAGTAGAACGGCATTAATTTTAATATTTTCAAACCCTAGGTCTTGTAGATTTTTTATTCCTTGTAAAATTTCTTGCAATCTATCATGACCAGTAACATTTTTAAAAGTTTCACGGTCAAGACTATCTATGCTTATATTTATTCCGTTTAAACCACTATCTACTAATAACTTTGCTTTTTTATCTAAATGGTAACCATTTGTCGTAATGACAACTTTTTTTATTCCAGATTCAATTTTTAAAATTTTAATGATTTCAAAAAAATCCTTTCTTACAGTTGGTTCTCCTCCTGTAATTCTAATTTTACACACCCCTAATTCAGAAAAGCATTTTGCAAGACGCTTAATTTCATCTAGATGAAGAAATTTTCTATTATCACTTTTATCAACCTGGTAACCATTTGGTAAACAATAGCCACATTTGAAATTACAAACATCTGTAATTGACATTCTAATGTAAGGAAATGTTCTACCAAAACTATCTTTAAGAATATTCATTAATAATATTTTAGCACAATTTTCTGTGTAAAATAAATTAATTCTGGGTTAATTCTGCTTGATTTTCTTTAGGTTCAATTTCAGTTTTGAATTGATTTGAAATTTTTTGTACTTCTACCGAAGAAACTTTGTATTCAGCACATTTTGTTTCTTCATCTTTACCATGTCCAGTTACCATATTGACCATATATTCTGGGAAGTGAAATGTAGTAAATACAATACCTTCTTTTACTGTATCAGTAACTTCAACTTTAAGAGCTACCTCGCCTCTTCCTGAATAAAGTCTTCCTATATCTCCAGTATTTAAATCTCTTTTTTCAGCATCTTTAGGGTGAACCAATAAAATGTCTTCAGAAACAATATTAACATTACTTGTTCTTCTAGTCATTGTGGCAGCATTATAATGCTGTAAAACTCTACTCGTAGTTAGAATTAATGGATAATCTTTTTTATTCTTCTCTATTTCAGAAGATTCTTTCCAATCGAAGTTTTTAAGCCTTCCTTTTCCAAGTTTAAAAGTTTCTTTATGTAAAATTTGTGTATCAGTTCCATCCTCTTGTACTGGCCATTGCAATCCTAGCTTGCCAAGTCTTTCTCTAGTAACCCCCTTAAAGAAAGGAACCACATCTGCAATTTCAGCAAGAACTTGATCAGCATCATAAGTTGGTTGATTAAAACCAAGTTTCTGCATCATATCAGTAACAATAACACCATCAGGTTTAGTACCAGGTAAGGGCTCTGACGCTCGGTTTACTCTTTGTATTCTTCTTTCGGTATTTGTAAAAGTTCCATCTTTTTCTAAGAAAGTAGTTCCAGGCAGAACTACTGTTGCAAGTTTTGCAGTTTCGCTCATAAATATTTCTTGAACAACTAATAGTTCAAGTGAGTTCATTGCTTCAACTACATGTGCGCTATTAGGATCAGTCTGAACAATATCTTCACCTATAATCCAAAGCGCTTTTACTTCTTTATTTATAGCAGCATCAAATATTTCAGGTATTTTTAAACCTGCTTTCGTTGGATGAACAACACCATATTTTTCTGTATAGAAATCTTGAACTTTTTTGTCCGCAACTTCAAAATATCCTGCACCTTGATGTGGTTGACAGCCCATGTCAGCGGCACCTTGGACATTGTTTTGTCCTCTTAGCGGGTTTACTCCAACTCCGGGTCTTCCAATATTACCAGTTATCATAGCAAGATCGGCAATTAACATAACTGTTTTAGAACCTTGTTCATGCTCAGTAACACCAAGACCATGAAATTCCATAGAATTTTTTGCAGTTGCATAAGCAATTGCAGCTTCCTTAACTAATTGTTTGTCTACACCCGCAACTTCAGCCAATTTATCTACATCTTGTTTTTCGATTTCTTTTAAAAAAGTATCAAATCCTTCAGTTCTAGTTTCAACAAATTTTTTGTCATACATTTGATGTTTGACGATAAAGTAAAGCATCATATTCAAAACAGCCACGTTCGTTCCTGGTCTAAGTCTAATATGATAATCAGCAAGTTTTGCAATTTCTGTAGTTACAGGATCTAGAACAATTAATTTTTTACCTTTCATTACTTGTTGTTTAATTTTTGCTCCAGTAACTGGATGAGCATTAGTAGGATTTGCTCCAATTACTAAAAATAAATCAGCATGGTAAATGTCTTCTGTTGAGTTAGTTGCGGCACCCGTTCCAAAAGTTTGTTGCATACCCCAAGCAGTTGGTGAGTGACAAATTCTAGCACAACAATCTATATTATTTGTTCCTATTGTAGCCCTAATCATTTTTTGAAAAATATAATTTTCTTCATTGGTACATCTTGCAGAAGAAATACCAGCTACCGAGTCAGGCCCACTTTTTTTTGTAATTCTATTTAATTCTTTTTTTATAAAATCATATGCCTCATCCCAAGATGCCTCTTGAAATTTTCCATTTCTTTTAATCATTGGACTTTTTAGTCTGTCAGGATGATTATAGAAACCAAATGCATATCTTCCTTTAATACAGGTATGTCCTGCGTTAACTTCGGTTTCTTTTGGAGTATCTATAGCTACTACTTTATTGTCTTTAATTGATGCTTCTAAATTACATCCAACACCACAGTATGAACAAGTTGTTCTAACTTTTTTATCTACTTTTACAGATTTTGATTGAAATACATCAGAAATAGCATCAGTTGGACAGGTATGAGCGCAAGCTCCACAAGATACACAAGAAGAGTCTCCAAATAACATATCATTATCTGTTGTAATTTTAGATTCAAAACCTCTGCCGCTCATAGTTAGCACGAACGATCCTTGAATTTCATCACAAGCTCGAACACATCTTCCACAATTTATACAGTTGTCTAAATTCATTCTCATGTAATCATGAGAAGTATCTCTAGGAATTCCTTTATGTTGTTTTGGACTGTTATATCTGTGGTCAGTTATTCCTAAGTCGTTAGCTACATCTTGTAGTTCACAATTTTTATCTACTTCACAAGTATCACAGTTCATCGGATGATCTGTTAGAACTAATTCAACGATATTTTTTCTTAAATTTTTTAATTCATCATTGCTGGTAAATATATGTTGGTTTTCGCCAACAGGAGTATGGCATGAAGCTACTACCTTTGTAGGGCCATCTTTTTCTAAAGCTACTTCAACAGAGCAAACTCTACAAGCTCCATAAGGCGCTAAATTAGGATCGTCACATAAAGTTGGGACTTTCTTTTCACCAAGGTAACTTTTTACAAATTTTAATATTGATGTATGCTTTGAACCTATTTCGTAGGGTTTTCCATCTATATATGCAATTTTTCTTTTTTCCGCACTCATATTTTTAATTTTCTTTTATCATATCGTTTTTTAATTCATCTCCAAAATATTTCAATATGTTCATTATTGGCGTAGGAATAGCTCCGCATAAAGCGCATAAACAACCTTTTTGCATAGTAACAAGCAATTCGTTCAATAATTTTAATGGAATTTTAGAAGTTTTATTTTTGACCTGATCAAACATTTCTTTACCTCTGTATGAGCCAAGTCTACCTGGGAAGCATTTTCCGCACGATTCTTCAGCTGAAAATTCAAAAAGGTGATGAATATAATCAATCATATTAAAGTCTTTTGGTATACTTACAACGCTAGCATGACCTAACATAAATCCAGCAGCTGTGAATTCTTGAAAATCAAGATTTAATTTTTCTGCTTCTTCTAATGGTACTACTCCTCCAAGAGGACCTCCTATTTGAAATGCTTTAATGGGCTCTTTATAACCTCCACCAATTTCGTTAAATATTTTTTTTATTGGTGTGCCCATATCAATTTCATAAACTCCAGGATTGTTAAAAAAACTATCAAGGCAAACCAGTTTAGTTCCGGCAGATTTCTTATTACCAATGGCAGAAAATTTTTCAGCTCCATTAATTAAAATACCAGTAGCAGCTGCTAAACTTTCAACATTATTAACAACAGTAGGTTTTTTGTATAATCCTTCTGTAACTGGGAAAGGCGGTCTAACATCAACCTCGGCTCTTCTTCCTTCAATTGATGCAATTAATGCAGTTTCCTCACCACATATATATGCTCCTTGTCCAATACAAATATTTAGATCAAATGAAAAATCTGATTCAAGAATGTTTTCTCCTAAGAGTTTTTCTTTTTTTAATAAATTAATTGAACCATTAATTGCTTCTATGGATTTAGGATATTCTCCTCTAATATATAAAACTCCTTCATTTCCTCCAATTACATATCCGCATATAACCATACCAAACAATACTTTTAGTGTCTGGTCTTCTAATAAATAACGATCAGAAAAAGCTCCGGAATCTCCTTCGTCAGCATTACAAACAACATATTTTTTTTCAGATTTTGTTTTGCTACAAAAATCCCATTTCAATCCTGTTGGAAATCCTGCACCACCTCTTCCAGTTAAGTTTGAATCTAATAAAGATTTTATAATTTCTTTTTTATCTGTTTTTAAATATTTACTTAATTGATCTCTAAATTGTTCAATAGTTGACAACTTATCATCCATCAGAAAGCTTGTAGACGCATAACTTTTAGCAAAAAACTTTTCTTGTTTAATTTCTTCTCCTTTTATTATTTGATCAATTTTTTTTATATCATCGCCAGCATAATTTTCTCCATCGTAATGAAATGCATTATTTTCATAACAGTGACCTAAGCAGAACATTGCACCAACTTTGTTTTTGCCTAATTTTTCTTGTAATTTTTCTTTGAGATTTTCTTGTGTTCCTGCACACATGCAAGCACTACCATTACAAACAAAAGCTTTTTTCTCTCTATGAGAAGGTCTTAAAAATTCATAAAAACTTTCAGCACCATGAACGGTAGATATTCCCATTTTATATTCTTCGGCCAATTCTTTCATGCCCTGATCATTTTTTGAGTTTAATGATCTTTCAGACATCTTTTGAAATAGGTTATTTTTTAAACCTATTCTTCCCGATAAATTACTAATATTCTTTGACACAGGCTCCTTTACAACTAGTTTTTTATTATAACTCTCTTAATATTGCTATAAATATTAAAACTTTCTTCTTTTACAAAACCAAGCAAAGTCATGTCAAAACGTTTTGCTAAATCTATAGCGAGACTTGTGGGCGCACCTACACCAGCCATTAAACCTATATTTGCCATTAATCCTTTTTGAACTAGTTCAAAATTTAATCTTCCAGAGCAGGCAATGAATTGTTTTTTTGGATCAAGGATTTTATTATTAAGAGCATGTCCAATTAATTTATCTAGAGCATTATGTCTACCAACATCTTCTCTTATGGTAACAACTTCACCATTTTTTTCAATTAAAGCACTTGCGTGAATACCACCTGTTTTTGCAAATTCCGATTGTTTATTAATTAAAAGATTAGGAGATTTCATTACAATCTCTTCTTTAATTAATGGAAATGACAAATCTAACTTATCTTTTTTTATAACTTCAATAGAATCTAAAGAAGTTTTTCCGCAAACGCCACAAGATGAATTTGTTAAGAAATTTCTTTTAAGTTTTCCAATATCTAAATTTTTAGTACTGTTTATTGTTGCTTCTATTGTATTTTTTATATTGTAATCTCCAACATCGTCTCCTTTTTGTTCAATTGAATCAATTTTATTCAAATTTTCAATTATTCCTTCGTTAAATAAAAAACCTCTAATTAAATCTTCGTCATTACCTGGGGTTCTCATGGTTATGGATATATTTTGAGTTTCCCATTTATCATTTTTTTTAAATCTTAACCTCATTTCGAGAGGTTCTTCTATAGAAATTGAATCTTTGATTTCTTGAATTTTAGAATTTTTATATTTTGATACATTATATTTTATATCCATCTAGATAGGATATTTCTTTTTTAAAATTAGTCGATTTAAAATTATTCCAAAAACTAAGATTATAATTGTCCCAGAAATAATAGGATTTATTAAATAATCCAAGGAAACACTGCCTATAATTACTATTATGGGATTTCCGCCTGCAGGAGGATGGGTTACATTAAGCAAAATCATTAGACCAACTCCTGTACCTACAGCCAATGGGATAGTAATATAAATTGGCAATGGAATGAAGAACAGAAATAAAATTCCAACCGCTGAGGTTAAAAGATGGCCAAAAAAAATATTTTTAGGTTGAGCAAAAGGACTTTCAGGATATCCATATAACAGCACCATTGACGAACCAAAAGATGCTGTTAAAAAAAGACCGTATTGCGTTTTGTATGTTAATAAAGTTAAAGCAGCTATAGTTAATGTTGAAAACAAGCCAGCAAAAAATCCTTTAATTAAATTTTCTTTTTTCATTTTATGAATTTATAGCTTTATAAAGAGCCTTGAAAGGAAGTAAAATACAATCTTTTCTTGGTAAATTTTTTCCATTAAAAAGTATTTCAAATTTTTTCCATTCCCTAGGAATTTTGGGATTCTTATTTTCAAAAACTGTATTTGAATAAGTAATAATTTTATTAATGTTGTTAATTGATTTATTTATTGAAAATTTTGCAAGTAAGCTTGCTGAAGCTTGGCAATAAATACAAGATTTACATTGGTATCCAAAATCAAGTATTTGATTTTTAGAAATTTTTACAGATATTTCCATTTCGTCACCACAAAGAGGGTTTTTCTTCTTAGATTTATGAGTTTGATCATCAAGAATTTTATGATTTTTTGTATCAGATGCTATTTTTAAAATTTCTAAATTCATATATTGATCTTTATTTAAACAACAGATGACTTATATTTAATTTAATGTCTGAAAACAATATTTTAGGAGTGGTGTTAGCAGGTGGCAAATCAAAAAGATTTGGCGATGACAAGACTGTAGCAAAATTAGGAAACAAATCATTATTAGACCATACTGTTGAAAAAATTGATAAAAATTTTAATGAAATTCTTATAATATCGAATAATGAAACAGCTGTTTCTAATAAAAAAAATGTATTTTTCACAAAAGATTTAATTGAAGGTCATCTTGGTCCTCTAGTTGGAGTTTTGTCTGCTATGGAATGGGTTAAAAAGAATAAAAAAAATTATAATTGGATAGCAACGTTTCCTTGCGATACTCCTTTTTTTGATAAAAAATTAATTGATATGATTAAGAACTGTCCAACAAAGTCTTCAAAAAAATTATTTTTTTTAAAGAGCGGAACAAGAAGACATAATATTTTTGGACTATGGTCTTTGGAACTTAAAGAAATTTTATTAGAGGATATCAATAAAGGACAAAGAAAAGTAGAAGAATGGGCCAACAAGATTGGATCCGAAATTATAGAGATAAATGATGAAAATGAATATAATTTCTTAAATATAAATACAAAAGAAGATTTAGAAAAAGCTAAAAAGAAAATAAAATGAATTCATATAAATCAGCTTTAAATAAATTAAAAAGAAATAAAATCTCAATTAAAGATGAAATAGTTTTGATAAAAGATGCTTTAAACCGAGTCCCAGCGTGCGATGTTATTTCATCAATTAATTATCCAACTTGCGATAACACTGCGTTTGATGGTTTTGCAGTTAATTCAAAGGAAACTAAATCTTTAAATAGCAAAAATATAAAAAAATTTAAAATTATTAAAACTATTGTAGCTGGCGACAACCCAAATATTAAAAAAATACCAAAATATTCTACCATTGAAGTAATGACAGGGGCTATAATTCAAAAACCTTTTGATACAATAATTCCAATCGAACAAATTAGTTTTTTTCCAAATAAATTAAAAGCCAAATACATTGTTCTAAAAAATAAATTAAAAAAAAATGAATATATTCGTCCCGCAGGATCAGATTTTAAAAAAAAAGATAAAATAGTTAAAAAAGGCCAACTTATAAATTCCACCCACATCTTAGCGCTAAAAACATTAGGTATAGAAAAAATATTAGTTAAAAAAAAACTTAAAGTTGTTTTTTATCCAACGGGAAATGAACTTTCAGATAATAAAAAAATACCAAATTGGAAAATAAGAAATTCAAATACTAATTATTTAGATTCGTTTACAAAAAATTTACCAATAAGTTTTATTATCAAAAAAATTTTAAGGGACAGAGATAGCGCTGCTTTTAAAAAAGAAATTCAAAATAATATGAAATCCAAATCTGATTTAGTTATTACTTCAGGGGCAGTATCCGCTGGAAAATTTGATTTTATTCCAAACATTATAAAACAGTTTAAATTAAAAAGTATTTTTAAAGGAGCAAACATAAGACCTGGAAAACCTATTATGTTTGCAAAATTTAATAATAACATGTGTTTTTTTGGTTTACCTGGAAACCCAATTTCTTCAGCAGCTTGTTTTAGATTTTTTGTTTTGCCTCTTATTTTTAAATCTTTAGGAATTACCCAAGAAAAACCAATATTTGCCAAGTTAAAATATAAATTTTCAAAAAAAAAGAATTTTACAAGATTTATAAAGGGAAAGCTTAATTTTACAAAAAAAGGTGAATTGGAATTTGAAGTATTTAAAGGACAAGAGTCTTATAAAATAGGATCTTTCACTAAATCTAATGCTTGGGGGATATTTAAAGATGGATTTTCTAACTATAAAAAAGGCGCTCTTATAGAGTGTTATTCTTTGTCAGGAGTTAATGAATTATTGACAGATTGATTATATTTTCTTGTCTCTTAAATAAATTAATAATAAATATTTCAGATGCCGGATATAAAAAATCCAAAATCAGCTATTCCTATTGTTTTGCTTGCTGGAATATTTTGGTCTTTTGGAGCTTATGTTGTAAGACATATAGACCAACCTCAGTTAGTTGTATGGCAATACTTGTTTACTAGAGGAATAGTTATTTTTATTTTATTAAACATTTATTTATTTTTAAATGAAGGTTTAAAATTTTATAAAAATTATTTAAAAATTGGAATTTCAGGAATAATTGGTGGAATAGGTCTTGCCACTGCCATGATTACTTTTATTTGGTCAATTTCCAATACAACAGCTGCCGTAACATTATTATGTTTAGCAGCAATGCCATTTATAACTGCCCTGCTTGGTTTTATGTTTTTAAAAGAAAAAATTTCTATTACTGTATGGATTTCAATTTTTGTAGCTACGTTTGGAATAGTAGTTATGGCTTTTGGAAATGTGGAGAAAAATACACTTCCTGGCCTTCTTTTTGGTATTGCTTCAGCATTAGGTTTTTCAATTTTTTCAGTTACTTTAAGGTGGAGAAAAAATACTCCAAAATTTACAACAGTCGCTATAGCTGGTTTATTTTGTTGCATATTTTCTTCAATATTTATTTCAATTAATGAACTAAGTTTTATATCTACAAGTAAAAATGAAGCATTATTTGCAACTCATGGAACGCTCGTTTGCTCCGGTTTAATTTTATATTCAATTGGATCGAAAAATATACCTGCGGCAGATTTAACATTATTGTCATTAACAGAAGTTATTGGAGGAATATTTTGGGTTTGGCTACCTTGGCTTGGTATTAATGAGATACCTTCTACAAATACTATAATTGGTGGATTTTTTATCTTTGTAGCTATTATTTATTATAGCTTAATAATGCAAACTAATAGAAGATTTATTGGTTTAAATTAAATGGAAAGATCAGATTATTTTGAACTAAAAAATGGCTCAAAAGTAAAATTACCATTTACAGATATCGAATATCAAAATCGATTAAAAAAAATAAGAAAAGTAATGTCTGAAAAAGATATAGAAATGACAATTCTAACATCAATGCACAATATTGCCTATTATACGGGATTTATCTATTGTTCATTCGGTAGACCATATGGTTGCGTAGTAACTCAAGAAAAAATAGTTACAATTTCTGCAAATATAGACGCCAGTCAACCTTGGAGAAGATCACATTCTAAAAATATAATTTATACAGACTGGAAAAGAGATAATTTTTTAAGAGCCATAGTATCTATAATTGGAAGAGAAAATCCTCCAAAAACTATTGCAATTGAAAACGATCACGTAACACTAGATATAAAAGATAAATTAAACTCTATTTTTAATCTTTCTAAATTTAAAGATATATCCAAAGATCTTATGAATTTAAGAATGATAAAATCACAAGAAGAAATTGATATAATAAAAAATGGTGCAAGAATTGCAGATTTAGGCGCAGAAGAAATTGTAAAAAATATTAAAGTTGGAGAAAGTGAATTAGAAATTGCTATTTTGGGAAGGGATAAAATGGAAAGAGAAATAGCAAAAACTTATCCTGATGCAGAATACATGGACACATGGGTTTGGTTTCAATCAGGAATAAATACTGATGGAGCACACAACCCAAAAACTAATAGAAAACTTAAATCTGGTGACATTCTATCTTTAAATACTTTTCCGATGATATCAGGTTATTACACAGCGCTAGAAAGAACTTTATTTGTTGAACAAGTAGACGAAGCATCTTTAAAAGCTTGGGAAGCAAATGTTAAAGTTCATAAGAGAGGATTGGATCTTATAAAACCAGGAGCCAAATGTTCTGAAATTTGTGAAGAGTTAAATGATCTTTTTGCGCAACTTGGTTATTTGCAATATAGAACTTTTGGATACGGACATTCTTTTGGTATGCTTTCACATTTTTATGGCAGAGAAGCAGGATTAGAGTTAAGGGAGGACATTGATACCGTGCTTCAAGAAAATATGGTTATATCAATGGAGCCAATGATAATGATCCCCGAAGAAAAACCTGGATCAGGAGGGTACAGAGAACATGATATTTTGGTTATTAATAGCAATGGAGCAGAAAATATCACTAAATTTCCTTTTGGACCTGAAAAAAATATAATAAAAAATTAAATGAGTTCAGAAAAAATTATAGTTAATTCTTGGAATGAGTGGGATCCTTTAAAACATGTAATTGTTGGAAAAGCTGACGGAACATGTATTCCAGCACCTGAACCAGCATTAGATGCTAAAGTTCCAGAAGATTCTGATATGAGAGGACAATTCGGCCCAAGAACTAAAGATTCAGTTGATAAAGCAAATCAACTACTTGATGATTTTACAAGTATACTAATCAAAAGAGGCATTAAGGTTGATAGACCAGACCCAATTAATTTTAATCAAAAAACATCGACACCAGATTGGGAAGCAGAAACTATGTTTGGTTGTATGCCACCAAGAGATGTTTTGCTAACAGTTGGAAATGAAATTTTAGAAGCAACAATGAGTTATAGATGTAGATGGTTTGAATATCTATGTTATAGACCATTATTAAAAAAATATTATAATTCTGATCCTAATATGCGTCATGAGTCTGCTCCAAAACCAAGATTAACAGATGATGACTATAGAAAAGATTATCTTTCCGATAAAATAGGAATTCAAAAAAGATTAGAATGGACTGAGAATAAGTTTTTTGTAACAACAGAGGAAGAACCCTTATTTGATGCAGCAGATGTTTTAAGATTTGGAAAAGATTTAGTTGTTCAACATGGATTTACAACAAACTTAAAAGGAATAGATTGGTTAAGAAGACACTATAAAGATCACAGAGTTCATGCTGTTAATTTTCCTGGAGATCCTTATCCAATTCATATCGATGCTACCTTTACGCCAATTAAAGAAGGCTTGATTATTAATAACCCACAAAGAAAACTTCCTAAAGAACAAAGAAAACTTTTTACAGATAATGGTTGGGAGATAATTGATTCTGCTCAACCAGCACATAATACGCCACCTCCACTATGTTATTCTTCTGTTTGGTTATCTATGAATGTGTTAGTTTTAGATCCTAAAACTGTATGTGTAGAAAAGAGTGAAATTTATCAAGCAGAGCAATTAGATAAGCTTGGTATGGAAGTAATTCCTGTTGAACTAAGAGATGCCTATGCTTTTGGAGGAGGGCTTCATTGTTGTACAGCAGACGTATATAGAGAAGGTGAGTTAAAAGATTACTTTCCTAAACAATAATTAACTTGGATTTTTTTTTAAAAATTCTATATATTTTAAAACTTCATCAAACTTACTATCATCAATATCTTTATAACTTGTGTTGAATTTGCTTTTAATACAGATGGCCACATGAGCATACGAATTTCTTCCTCGGGGGTGATTAGGGTGTTCGGGGAGTTGATCGCGTAAATAATCACCAGCTTCCTGAATAATTTTCCAGAGTTTACTTGCGTTTTCTTTGTTCATGATAAACTGAAATACTATAAAATTTGATCAAAATGAATGAAAAAACGTTGGTAATATTGCTAAATTAATGCTGTTAAATCATTAAAGCATGATTAAAGATCAACTATAACCGATTCATTGATTCGGTAATTAATAACGAAGGGAGCTAAAATGAAAGCAATACAAGGATTGACAGGAACAATAACAAGCTTAACTAATGTTGTTATTTCTTTGCTAGCCCTAGCTATCGTTGTTTCTCTACTTGGTGGAAATGTGCCATTTGTAGGTGGAGTTGCGGATAATATAGTTAGTCTAGTTCAAGGTTTAGGTGATGCTGGAATAGTTGGTTTAGTAGCCGCTATTATTATTCTAAACTTGTATAAATAAGTCTAGTTATAATTAGCACTCCCTCAGGTTGCTAATAAAAAATCCCTAACCAACTTAGGAGAGGTTAGGGATTTTTAGGAAGGATACAAATGAATAGTTGGATTTCTAAGGTTTCAGGTTATTTAAATAAATTTCTTGAACTGGGAGTTCTTTTGTTGGGTGTTTCTGTAATTGCGGAAATAATATTTGGACCTAATGTTGCTTTTTTTGGTTCACAGGTAACAAATAACTTAATTAACCTGCTTAATAGTTTGGGCGAACAAGGAGTTGCTGCACTAATAGTTGTTTTTGCTGTAATATTTGTCTACAGAAAATATTTAAAATAATTTTAATATTTCTAAATTATTTTTAAAAATATAGTTTAGTGTAACTTTCTTGCAGTATAGTTTTTTATTTTTTTTTCTTTTTTAAATTTTCTTTTTTCTTTTAAAGATAGTTTGGGTTTTTTCATAACACTTGCATCTTTAAATGATTTGCCGCTATATCTTTTTGACATTAGATTTATTTTATAATTATAATTTATTACAAATATACCTAAAATTATTAGAAAATATACTTTTTGACTGTAACAAATTAGTATAAATTCAATTCATGAATTGTATGATTTCTTCAATACATTATTGTCCAGTTAAATCTATATCGTTTCAAAGTATACAGTCATGCGAAATTAAGAAAAATTTAGGTATTGCCAACGATAGAATATTTGCATTTTCAAGAGGCGTAGATTTAGAAAAAGCAAAATTAATTGAAAAAGATGCAAAAGAAAGAAAGTTAAATAATTTTTTAACTTTAAAAAATTCTCCAGTATTAAATAAATACAACTTTGTTTATGAAAATAATAAGTTAACACTTACTTCTAATAATAAAGATATAATATCAATTTCAGCAGACAGCAAAAATGAGAGGCTAATGCTATCTAACAAGTTGATGGAACTAGAAAATTCCTTATCACAGCCTATTACATTATTAAAAAATACAGATTTTCCTTTCTACGACACTTCTCACTCCAGTAATGTTTTTAACTCTATGTCCTTAATAAATTTAAATAGTATTAAAGATTTTGAAAAAAAAATTAATGAAAAGATTCAAATACAAAGATTTAGAGCTAATTTTTATGTTGATGGAATTGAAGCTTGGGAAGAGCGTAATTGGTTAGATAAAATTATTAAAATAAACAATGTTTCATTTAAAGTTGAAAAAAACATTCCAAGATGTGTAGCAATAAATTTGGAGCCTAAAACAGACGATAATTCCTTAAATTTACTTAAATCATTAAAAAAAACCTATAACCACTTTGATATGGGGGTTTATTTAACATCATTAGAAGATGGAAAAATAGAAATAGGAAATAAAATAGAAGTAAACAATTAAATTTTTTACAAATCAACCTGCAATTGCAATTATTCAGACTATACAAACAAGTTCATTTTTGATTTAATTATTTTATTAAACTTAATTAGGGGAGAAATAATGAATAGATATATTAAATCCATTACAGTTTTTCTTGTTATACTTTTTAGTATTTCGTCAGTTAGTGCGGCAACATTAACTCAAAGATTAGCAGATGGACATAAATTAAGACTTGGTTTTGGTACTGCTGTGCCGTGGGCTTACGCAGGTGATAACGGAGAAGCTTTAGGTTTCGTTAACATGATAGCTTTAACTGTTCTTGAAGAAATGGGAATAACAGAGCACGAAACTAAAGTTTTTGAATGGTCAGGATTAATTCCAGGAATAAATGCAAATCGTTCAGACATGATTACAGGCGGTATGTATATTTTGAAAAGTAGATGTGCAAACATAAACTTTTCTGATCCAATAGGAGTTTTTGGTGATGCTATGTTGGTACCAAAAGGAAATCCTAAAAATATTAACAATTACCAAGATGTTATAGATACAGGGGCTACACTTGTTACTGGTACTGGTTTCAATACTGTTGAAGCTGCTAAAAAATTTGGTGTACCTGATAGTCAAATGTTATTAGTAGAAGGTGAAGTTGGAATTCTTGCTGCTATGAAAGCAGGTAGAGCAGATGCGGCAGTTCAAACTTTTTTTGGTGCAAAAGAGCATGAAGAAAAAACAGGTGGTGCATTTGAAGTAACTGACCCTAAGGCTATGCCAAAAGAAACTGTAAATGTGGTTGGAATTGGTTTTAGAAAAAGCGATAATGAATTTAGAGAAGCATTCAATGCTGCTTTAGCTAAAGTTTTAGCTAATCCAGGTAAAATGCTAGAGAGAGCTGGTAAGTATGGGTATGATAAAGCTCAACTTCCTCCACCAGACATGACTACAGAGTGGGCTTGTTCAACTAAGTAGTATTAAAATTCAATTATTAATCAGGCGACTAAAAAATAAAGTCGCCTGATTTTTTTTAATTTAATTTAAGGTAATACAGTGAGCTATTTTGCATTTTTAGCTGAGCACGGAACGACATTACTTCTAGGAACAGTCACTACTATAAAGGTTTTAGTGTGTTCTATGATTTTGTATGTGATTATTTCTATGATTTTTGGTTTAATGCGTTTATCTAAAAATCCAATTATTCAAGGAATTGCTACTGTATATATAGAATTTTTTAGAGGAACTTCATTATTGGTTCAGTTGTTTTGGGTATATTATGTATTACCATTTTTCGGAATTTCATTAGAAGCTTTTGTTGCAGGAGTGGTTGCCTTAGGTTTAAACTTTGGCGCATATGGCGCAGAGATAGTAAGAGGTGGAATATTAGCTGTACCAAAAGGTCAATGGGAAGCTGCTCATGCTCTTAATTTTAGTCCAGCAAAAAGAATTAAAAGAATAATAATTCCACAAATATTTCCTATAATTTTACCACCAGCAGCAAATTTAACAGTAGAACTTTTAAAAGCCACTGCATTAGTTGCACTAGTTACAGTTGTCGATTTAACTTTTGAAGCAAAACAAATTAATTCAATTACTTGGCTTTCAGCACAATGTTTTGGAACAGCTTTATTAATTTATTATATTATGGCCAGGTTAGCACTTGTTCCATTTTTAAGATGGCTAGAAGTTTTAGCTGCAAGAAAAGTTGGAAGAGGAAAGGCTTAATATTATGGAAATGGGTTTTAGATGGGATTTTGCATACGAAATATTGCCAGATATGTTGTTGGCAACTTTAAACACTATAATTGCAGCAGGAGTAGGGTATGCGATTGCTCTTGTTGTAGGTTTATTTTTTTTATTAGGTCAAAGAACACCATCAAAAATTATAAATGGAATAAACAGAGAAATAGTTGAATTTATTCGTTCAACACCACTCTTGATACAGTTATTTTTTGTATATTTCGTTTTACCTCAGTTCGGTATAAAGTTATCAGCTTGGGTTTGTGGAATGATCACAATTGGACTTCATTTTGGGACTTATCTTTCAGAAGTTTACAGAGGAGCCTTGGAAGGTGTTTCAAAAACTCAGTGGGAAGCATGTAGAGCGCTAAACTTTTCCACAGCCTACACTTACAGAAAAATTGTTTTACCTCAGGCTTTTCCTATAGCAATTCCTGGTATGGGAAATTATTTAGTTGGTATTTTTAAAGATACACCGCTTTTATCAACAATAGGTGTTGCTGAATTATTCCATGCAGCTACAGCGGTAGGTGGTTATAATTATAGGTATTTGGAACCTTACACAATGGTTGGTATAATATTCTTAATTCTTTCTGTACCAGCAGCTATGTGGGTTAGAAAGTTAGAAAGAACAGTAAATGTTGCACAAGGAAAAATAAAACAATAATGGATTTAGGTTATGGAAAATAAAAATTCTGATGAAATTATAGTAAAATTTGAAGAGGTCACCAAAAAATATGGCGATCTAGTAGTTTTGGATAAACTTAATTTAGACATCAAAAAAAATGAAATGGTTTCAATTATTGGTCCATCAGGATCTGGTAAAACAACAGTTTTAAGAGTTCTAATGACCTTGGAAAAAATTAACGGAGGAATTATTCATTTAGATGGAGAAAAACTTACACACATGGACTCTAATGGAAAATTAATTGAAGCGGATGAAAAATATTTAAGAGAAAGAAGATCAAAAATTGGAATGGTGTTTCAACAATTTAATCTATTTCCTCATATGACAGCACTTCAAAATTGCATTGAAGCGCCAGTAGAAGTATTAGGCATGAAAAAAGAAGAAGCAGAAGAAAGAGCTCTTGAGCTTTTAGAATTAGTAGGTTTAACAGACAAAAAAGATCAGCATCCTTCAAGACTATCTGGGGGACAACAGCAAAGAGTTGCAATAGCAAGAGCATTAGCTATGAGGCCAAAAGTTATGCTTTTAGATGAAATTACTTCTGCACTAGACCCTGAAGTTGTAGGAGAGGTTTTAAATGTTATTAGATCTCTAAATAAAGAACATAATTTAACAATGATAATGGTCACCCATCAAATGGGTTTTGCTAGAGAAATATCAGACCGAGTTTGTTTTTTTAACGAAGGTAAAATATTTGAGCAAGGACCACCAGAAAAATTATTTGGCGACCCACAAAATGAAAGAACAAAGCAATTTTTACATGCTGTTCTTGATGCCAATTAACTTTTATTTTCTTTATTAGTTAAGTCTACGCCAGCGTCAGGATCCAACTCCATACCGAGTGGAGTAATATTTCTTGGCATTGGTGTAAATGTGTTATCAGGATTTTCTTCAGTTGATCTTCTAAACATTCTATAAATTCCAAATACGCCAATTAAAGTTTGAAAAATAAACAAAAAAATAAATATACCGTTAGGACCAAAGCTTCTCATAAAAAATGAACATACAAAAGGAGCAATCATTGCACTTAAACCAAATATAATTTGCATACCTGCTCCAGCAGATACAAATTTTTCTTTTGGTAAAAAATCATTGATATATGCTAAATTTAGAGAAAACAATGGCAAAGACATTCCAGCATAAAGACTTATAAAAATATAAAATAAAAATCTATGATTTGAAATATGTTGTAAAACATTTTTCCAGTCACCAGATAAATTTATAAAATCTGGAGAAATCGAAACAGAAAAAAAACATAATATTGTTAATATTGAACCAAATAGAGCGGTTATTGTTAATATTATTCTTCTATCAAAACGATCAGATAAATATCCAATTGGCCACTGAAATATAGCTCCAGAAAGAGTTATTAAAAATAAATATAATGAGATTTCTAAAATAGAAAAATTCATTAAAGCTCCATAAACTGCACCCATTGTAAATATTGCTGGATGAATAAATCCCACACAAAACATACTAAATGTAGCAAGAGGAGAAATTTTATATAATCCTTTTATTTTAATTCGGGATGTTTTTTTAAAAGTTGGTGCCTTACGTTTTGTAAGAAGTATAGGCACTAATGCAATAGATAGTAATAAAGAAACCAAAATAAATGGTTCGTAATTTGTAGGATTATTAAAATTTAAAAGAAGAGTTCCTAAACCAATGCCAACAAAAGTTATTATCATATAAATTGATAAAACTTTTCCCCGAGTTCTATTCGTTGCTCTATCGTTTAACCAACTTTCAACAACCACAAATATACTTATGATGCTAAAACCAGTCGTAAATCTTCCAAATATCCAAACATATGGATCTACAATAACTGAGTGAAGTAAAATACTTAAAGATGCAGTTGAAGCAAATGCAGCAAAAACTCTTATATGACCAACTTTACCTACTAAATTTGGAACAACATTTGCACCAACAAAATATCCAATAAAGTATCCAGACATCAAAGCTCCCGTTGCTATGATATTGAAATTTTCTAATACTGCTCTTAAACCTAATAAATTACCTTGAAGTCCATGAGCTATTATAAGAATTCCATAACCAAGAAAAAGAGCCCAAGAATTTTTAATAATTTTTCCCATTTTTGCGTGAGTATGCCTTTTGTATAAAAAAGCAAGTAGTTAGTTTTCTATTATGTTTTTTTTAAGGCTAAGAAAGAATGAGTGGCGATTGTTAATATTATTACGGAACCACCTATGATTGTCTCTAAGGTAGGTTGCTCCTTAATCACAAGCCATACCCAAATTGGTCCAAGTATAGTTTCTAGTAGAAAGAATAGATTGACTTCGGCTCCAGTTATAAATCTTGGCGCTATAGTTACTAAAACAAAAGGTATAGCTACGCACATTACACACATTAAAGGTACATAAAATAAATCTTTTCCTAATAATTCGAAACTTTCAACGAAAAAAAATGCAAAAATTGCTACACACAACTTGCCTATTACAGCCGAAGGTACAAGATCTCTATCTTTAGCATATCTTGCTAGAGTTGCGTTACAAGCCAAACCAAAAGCGGTTATAAAGCCAAATAAGTCACCATAAAGATTACCTAATTTAAGCGAGTCATAAAATATGTACATACATGCAAAAAATGTAATAAGTATAGCTATCCATGTTTTTTTATCAGGTGCTTCTTTCAAAAATACAGCGCCCAATATAGCTGAAAGCATAGGCGCCAAAGCAATCATAACTAATGTATTAGCCACATTGGTGTTTTGTATTGATATTAGGAAAGTAATATTACATGCAGAGAAACTTATAAAATAAAATATACCAGGATAACCAATACCTATTAGTGCTTTTAAAAAATTATTTCTGTAAAACAACAACAGTCCAAATAAAACAACAACAAAGGGAATAGCTCCTCTATAAAATAACATCCCCCAAGTTTCTATATTAGATAG
>QCPT01000005.1 GCA_003212415.1 Pelagibacteraceae bacterium AG-439-F23 | reverse complement strand
CCGTTTATAATCGTATTTACCATCCAAGAGGATACGTGAAACCAGAAGATGGTGGAGCAATGGTAGAATATGATGCAATTGTTAATCATGTAACAATGTGGAATGTTGCTGTTGAAAGACAAATAAGAGTTAAAGGTCCTGATGCAGAAAAATTTACAGATTATGTAATTACAAGAGACGCAACTAAAATATCACCTATGAGAGCTAGATATGTAATTTTATGTAATGCTTATGGTGGTGTTTTAAATGATCCAATTCTTCTAAGAATTTCAAAAGATGAGTTTTGGTTTTCTTTATCAGATTCCGATATTGGTATGTATCTTCAAGGAGTTAATGCTGATGGAAGATTTGATTGCACAATAGAAGAAATTGATGCTTGCCCTGTTCAAATTCAAGGACCTAAATCTAAAGCTTTGATGAAAGATTTGCTTGGTGATCAAGTTGATTTAGATAATATGCCTTTCTATGGTTTAGCTGAAGTTAAAGTAGCAGGAAGAAGTTGTGTCATTTCTCAATCAGGATTTTCTGGTGAAGCTGGATATGAAATTTATTTAAGAAACGCAACTTTATATGCTGATGATATGTGGAATGCTGTTCTTGATGCAGGTAAAAAACATAACTTAATGGTTATCGCGCCTGCTCACCATAGAAGAATTCAAGCTGGAATTCTTTCTTGGGGACAAGATATGGATCAACAACATAATCCTTTCCAATGTAATCTTGGATATCAAGTCTCTTTATCAGGTAAAGGAGAATGGAATAAAAAAACTGATTATGTTGGTAAAGCTGCATTAGAAAAAATGGGTGCTGAAATTAAAGAAGGTAAAAAACCATACAAACTTCAATTAGTTGGTCTTGAATTAGGTGGCAAACCAATTGAAGAATATGCTCCTGACTTTTGGCTGATTTCAAATGAAGGTGGTGGAGATCCAGTAGGATTTATAACATCTCCTTGGTATCATCCTGAGAAAAAACAAAATATAGCAATGGGTTATGTACCTTTTGATGGAACTCTAAATGCCAATGGTTTTCCTAAAGGCAAAGTGGGAACTAAATATAAAGTTCATCTTCCTGAAAAATATTCTGATACTCCAGGTCAACCGGTTGATGCTGTAGTGGTAGATATTCCATTTAAAGAATCTTTCAACGCAAACACAAGAGAAGTTGTAAAAGGTTAATAATTTTTAAGGGGGAATTTAATTATTCCCCCAAATTAAGACTAAAAATTTCATTATTGTAGATTGTACAATCATTGCTCTTGCATTAATAATTTTTCTACTTATTGCTTCTTACAAAGTTAAAAACTATAATAAATAATGTTTGCTCAATTTTTAGATATAATTTTTAAATCCATCAAATTGGATAAAAATTTATATAAAGATACAAGATACTTTGGTGAAGCCGCAATATACTTTGCAGGTTTAATTATGATTTTAGATGGTATTGCCGGTGCCATTGCCGCAAATACTATTGTGAAAACTTCAATTGGTGTATCTGGATTAACGGCTATATTAACTTGGTTAGTTTGGGCGATTTTTATTTATGTAATAGGAGTAAAAATATTTCCTGACAGAGAAAGTAAGATTCCATTTAAAAAAGTTTTGATTGCTGTTGGGTATGCTCATGCTCCGGGTCTATTAAGATTTTTTGCAGTAACACCTGATCTTGTATTATTAATTGTATTTTTAACTCAGTTTTGGATTTTTGCTTCTTTAATTATTTCTGTAAAACATACTTTAAATATAAAATCGAGCTTTAAAGCCTCTGGTGTTGTATTTTTATCTTTTCTAATTATTGCTTTTTTATCTGTAGCCTTCATTATGAGCAGAATGAATGCTTTGCCGATCAGCAATATCAGTTAAAGAGGAAATATTGTTTTGGAAACTCTGCATGATTTGCAAAGCTTGAAGCCTGTTAATATTAAGTTTTGGTTAACACTTTCATCTTCTTTTTTACATTCTTCACACTTATTATCTAATTCATCTAAATCTTTTTGATTTAAATTTTCTGAAATATCATCAATCATTATCGGTTAAACCAGCGCCCGCTGCTTTCTCTTTTAACTCATCACTTTCTTCAACAAAAGTATTCTCTGAAATTTTGTAAAGTTCTGACCATTCGGTTTCTGAAAATGAATTTTTATTTTCTAAAAACTGTAAATTTATTTTTTCAGATCTTTCCACAATATCTCCACTTAAATAATTTGAGTATATGGATTGATTAAAATTAAATAAAAATTCTTTATTATCCATTTTTAAAAAAATCCTTTTTCCTATTAATTCAGAAGTTCTGCTTACAAAAGGAATAAATAATAAAGGAAAAGCTAGATTATTTATTTCCAACTGACCAAGATCAGAAATTGTTGATGATTGATCAAAAAAATTAACACCAGCTTTTATTGGGCAATAATGTTTTTTAGAAATATTTGATCTTGAAAAAGCATTAATGTCTTCAAATTTTTCAACATTATAAATTTTAAAATATTGATTAATATTTTTAACTCCTGGCAAACCAAACATTTCTAGTAATCTAATGTTTTTTCCAACCTCTTCGGATATTCCCCATGGAAAACCTGCTGACCTTGTTGCTCTTTTTACTGTGGTTTCTATTTCACTAAAACTAATCATTAATTTAAAGAATTATATATCCAGTGGTTATCAAATGATTTTAAATCTGAAGGTAGTGGTGCACCTTGAAACATACATATTCTTAACCATTTGTCTGATCTAGGATCAAATTTAATTGCACCAAAAAAAGATAATTTTAATCTTAACATGTCAATTGGCATCAATTGTGAACCAATAGTGTTGTCTTGTATTTCCGCATAAGGAAATTTTTCTGCTATAAAAGCTCTTCTTACTACATGTCTTAAATCGTTATGATTTGTTAAAAACTTTCCAATTTTCAGACTATTTTTTTGAGTAAAAATTGTTTCATAAAGTTTTTTTATATCTCTTGCTATAGCTAAAGGTTGTTCTAAATTTGATCCTTCCATTTCATATCTATTGGCCACTCTAGGTTCTTCTTTATTCTTAGATATAAACCAAAAATTTTGATTATTTTCTTTTTTTTTAAAATCTATTTTTAAAATTTCAGAATATCTTTTTTCCAAAATATTCCTTAATTCTTCAATTGTTCTATTTATTGGTATATTAAAATGCTGATCTTCCTCGGAACTCATTTTATGAGTTAAAGGATTAACTATTTCATCATAAGGTTCCATCATCATTGAAACAATATATTCAATACATTCATCACCTACATTTTCTTCAGCCCATATATAAATTTTATTAAAAGGAAAAGTATTTTCAAAACTAAAATCTTCATTAAGAAATTTAATAAATTTTTCTAAATCTTCAGTTAATTGCTTAATCTTTTTATTTTGAAATTCGCTATCAGTATTCCAATTTGTTACATTTTTTAAAGATCTAACTAAACATTTTTTAAAAATATTCAATTCTTCTTTAGTTGCTCTTTCTATTTCTCTTATTTTTTTTAAAGCAGTTTCTCTAGCTAATATCCAATTATTTAAAAGTATTGGATGGTTAACTATGAATGGTGCCATGCCTAGGCCTGTAGAATTTCCAATTCCAAGATTTCTACAAATATTTAAATCTAACTCTATAGCTGTATTTGGATTTTTATGTCTTGCTATATGATTTACTTGATCAAAAGTAAATTGTCTGACTAAATAAACTAACATCATTTCTAATCTAAATGGTCCATAGATTTCTTCTCTATTTTTAATTCTAAATCTGTCTGCTAATCCAAATTTTCCAGATCCATAAACTGCTGTTGTTCTGTATAAATATCCAACTTTTGATAAAAGTTCTGTATTTGGTTGATTGCCTTTAGATAAACTGTCTACAACATGGTCAAAAATTCTAACTGATTTATTAGCTCTAGAAAGAGTTAATTCTTTATATGATAATCTGCCTACTTCCTGTTTGGGTACATTAAGAGCTAATCTTTCTAAGTCTTCTTTAGTTGGAACTCCGTCATGCAATGTAAACGCGGCATCCCATTTTGTTGCAATTACTCTATCAGATCTTTCTTCATCGCTTATTTCATTTGCAAAACAAACAAGTGAATATGTTTTATTTTTTTTTGAAAAAGAATAAACAGCTCTACCATAGCCTTTTTCGTTTAACTCAAATAAGTCCCTTTTATATTCCCAATCTTTAAATTCATTTAAAAAAGATCGTAAAAAAGATAATTTTGACTGATGAAAAGAGCCAAGTTTTGATAATTTCATTAAATTTTTAGGATCTCTAAGCTGAATATTCATTAATTAATTCCTTTATAAAAGTTGAACCAATTATTTCCTAATATACCATTTACTTCATCAATATTAAATCCAATATTTTTTAATCCTTTCTCTAAAGAACTAAATCCTCTTGCGTCAACAAACCAATCGGGCTGTTTTGGAAAGCCAGGTTTATCTTTACTTCCTTCTCCATAATTTTTTGCTTTAGTCCAAGTTCCATTTCTCATCCATTCAACAACACTATCTGGTTGGTTAAGACATAAGTCAGATCCAATTCCAATATTTTTAACTCCAATCAAGTCAGCTGTCTTTGCTACCATTTCACAAAAATTTTCTAATTTACAATTTGAACTATCTTTTAAATGATGTGCGTATAGTGACAAGCCAAGCATCCCCCCACTTTCAGATAAATTCTTTAAAAGTGCATCTGACTTATTTCTTTTTGCGCTATGCCAAAAAAATGGGTTAGCATGAGTAATTGCTATTGGTTTCTCGCTTAACTCTATCGCATCTAAAGTGCTTTTCTCTGCTGAGTGAGACATGTCTATAACTATGCCAACTCTGTTCATTTCTTTAATTACTTCTTTGCCAAAATTTGTAACACCGCTATCAACACTCTCGTAACAACCTGTGGCTAGTAATGATTGATTGTTATAAGTAAGCTGCATAAATCTACAACCAAGCTCATGTACTTTTTCAACAAGTTTTAAATCATCTTCTATTGGAGAACAGTTTTGAAAACCAAAAAAAATTGCTGTTTTATTTTCGGATTTTGCTTTTTCTATATCTTTAAAATCTTTACCTAAAAAAATTAAATCTGAGTTTTTTTTAAATAACTCATCCCATTCAGATATTCTAGTTAAAAACTCATCATAATCTTCATGATAAACAACCGTAACATGAACTGCATTAAGTCCTGCTTCCCTATTTATTTCAAAAATCTCTCTAGACCAGTTGCAATATTGTAAATTATCTATTCGATAGTTCATAAATTATTAAAATATAATTATTATAATATTTGTCGATAACTTAATATGTTTTTAAGTTAGATTTATATGTACATAAAAATGATAATAATTATAAATTATATTGAAATTTAGCACTATTTTGTATTAATTATTCTCATGATAACTCTTCAAAAATCATAAAATGAAAAAGAATAAAAGTAATCACAAGGTTTCAATTATTATGGGTAGTCAATCTGACTATTCAACTATGCAAAATTGTGAAAAAGTATTTAAAATTTTAAAAATTAATTTTGAAACTAAAATTATTTCTGCACATAGAACTCCAAAAAGAATGTTTGAATATGCAAAAAATGCTGAAAAAAATAATATATCTGTAATTATAGCAGGTGCAGGGGGATCCGCACATTTACCTGGTATGGTTGCTGCTATAACTAGAATTCCAGTAATTGGAGTCCCTATAGAAAGTAAAAAATTAAAAGGTTTGGATAGCCTTTTGTCAATTGCACAAATGCCAAAAGGTATACCAGTTGGAACTGTCGCTATTGGAAAAGGTGGTGCTATTAATGCAGGTTTATTTGCGGCATCAATAATTTCTAATTTTGATAAAAAAATTAAAAAAAATTTAGAGAACTGGCGAGCCAAACAAACAAAGTCAGTAAAAAAAAAACCAAAATAAATGTCTAATCCAACACTTGGAATTATAGGTGGAGGCCAATTAGGAAGCTTGTTGGCAGAAGCTGCAAAGAAATTAAACATTGAAACTGTAATCTTATGCGATGACATTAATGCGCCAGCAAAAAATTTTACTACGAATTTTATTTGTGGAAGTTATGAAGATGAAAAGATAATAAACGAATTTATAAGCAGAGTTGATTTAATTACATTTGAATTTGAAAATATTCCATACAAAGTTTTAAAAAATATTAACGAACATAAAACCGTATTACCAAAACCTGAAATAAATAAATTGGTTCAAAATAGATACACTGAAAAAGATTTTTTAAATAAAAATGATATAAGAACTACAAGATATACATTAATAAAAGATGAAGACGAAATTAAAATTAATCAAAATTTAATTCCAGGAATATTAAAAACTTGTACTCTTGGATATGATGGTAAAGGCCAATATAAAATTAATTCTATAAAAGATATTGATAAAAACATAGATTTTAATAATGAATATATTTTAGAAAAAATAATTAATTTAAAACAAGAGATATCAATTATCATTACAAGATTTGGTCATCAAAAATACGTGGTATACGAACCAATAGAAAATGTACATGAAGACCAAATATTAAAACATTCAAAAATTCCTGCCGATATTTCAGATTCTTTAAAAGAAAAATCTACAGATTGGGCAAAAAAAATTGTTGAAGATTTAGATTATATTGGAACTCTGTGTGTAGAATATTTTATTGATAAAAATAATAATTTATATGTTAATGAGATTGCTCCAAGAGTTCATAATTCAGGTCACTTAACTATTAACACTCACAATATTAGTCAATTTGAAAATCATATAAGAGCAGTTTGTGGGCTTGAAAAAATTGAAACAAAAAAAATACACAATGGTAAAATGATTAATCTAATAGGAAGCGATATATCTAATTATAGAGGTAAAACTTTTGCAGATAATGAGTTTTTTTATGATTATCTTAAAACAGAAATTCGTGACAATAGAAAAATGGGACACCTAACAATTATTGAAAAATAATTATATTTGTTGAATTAGTGAAATACTGTTGTTAGTTGGTTTGTTAACTTCCTTGGATACTGCGTGAAAATTAAGATTAGTTTTTTTACATTCATTTAAAAAATTAGATCCTGATAGTTCTAAATTTAAATATCTATTTACATCAGTTTCATTCAAAATTACCGGTTGTCTATGGTGAATAATATTAACATTTTCACTTGCCTTTTCTGTTATTAAGCAAAATTCATCATTTTCATATATACCTGCCATATACATGTTTTTTTTATCTTCTCTTGAAAAATAATGTGGGATTTTGCTTTTTTCTTCCCTTTTCCATTCATAAAAACCATCCGCTACAGCAACACATCTATGGAGTTTAATTAATTTTTTAAAAGATATTTTCTCATCTATTGTTTCTAATCTTGCATTAATAAGTGGTTTAAAATCCTTCTTTTTTGACCAACTTGGTACTATACCCCACTTTAGATTTTCTAAAGTATTTCCGTTTTTATATTTCTTAATAACTGGAAGTTTCTGGTATGGATGAGCATTATAATTCTCTGTGTCCTCAACCTGAATTGCAGACTTGACTATCTTATTAGTCTTTGTGACGGGGTTGGTAACTACATATCTTCCACACATAACTTAATTAGTTGTTGGCTAAATTTTATTTTAGATTATATGTTTTTAATAATTATGAAATCAATAGAAAATAACTTTGATGAACCTCAGGTAAATGAACTTTTAACAAAACATTTTGTTGAATTAAGATCAGTTTCACCTGAAGGTAGTACTCATGTTTTAGATATTCCAGGTTTGAAAGATCCAACTATAAGATTCTGGAGTTTATGGGATGGAGAAAATTTAGTTGGTTGTGGAGCTTTAAAATTATTAGAAAATGAACATGGAGAATTTAAATCTATAAGAGTTGCAGACAAATTTAGAAAAAATGGAATGGGCGAAAAAATAATATCACACCTAATTGATCAAGCTAAACAAATAGGAATAAAAAAACTTAGTACTGAAACTGGAGCAGGAGAGTTTTTTGCTCCCGCTAGAAAATTATTTAAAAAATTTGGGTTTGAAGAATGCAAACCTTTTGCTCATTATAAGGAAGATCCAAATTCTTGCTATTACACTTTAAATCTTTAATTATATCGCTTTAAAACCAAATTCTAATGATGAATCTGTTATTGAGTGATATAAAGATTCTCCAAAACTTCTAAGAGCAAATAACCTTATTTTATCTGGATTATCATCAATTATATCCACTGTAAATGCTATTCCATTGTATGTGGAGTTTATTGAATTATTTTTTTCTAAAATATTAAAATTAAAGGGACATCCTTTTTTTAAAACTTCTTTAGCATCTTGTCCTTCTAATTCAATTATAGCTCGTGAATGAGATAAATCTGTTACAGCAAAATCTGTTTCTTTAAAATTTTCTGAAATATTTTTTAATAAATTTTTTTTTGTTGATACTAAAAGCCAATTTTTTGGGGCACTCCATAAAATTCTTGTCTCATTATTGCTAACAACAATTTGTGGTTCATTTTTTAATTTTAAACCATCAATATCAATACTTTCAAATGAAACTGCAGAATTTTTATACTGAACTATTTGAACAATAAGTAAATTTTTAATTTCAGAAACTTTTAGTAAACTTTCTTCATTTTTATTTTCATGATTTCCAAAAAGACCTGATTTATGAATATGATTTAAAGCTGATACTGACGTCACGATCTAACCCTTTCACCTTTAGGATCAACATAATGTGATGATACTATTTCAACAGGTATTGTTTTATTTTTTAAAGGAGACATTGCAAAAAGTTTTTGTCCGATCATATTTTTTCCATCCTTAATTATTGCAAGAGAAAATGGATTATCATGCTCAACACTCCAACAGGAAGCAGATACATGACCTAATTTAGGATTTGGAAGTTTCGCTTTTGCATCTTTAACTATATATGAACCTTCAGGGATACTAGTTTTTTTATCTAATGGAACTACACCTACAACTTTTTGTCTATCTGGAGCAACATAAGCTGATTTGCTTAAAGATCTTTTTCCAATGAAATCTTTCTTTTTGCTAACTAGTCCTTCTAGTGAATTATCGTAAGGAATTGTACGTCCATCTAATTCTGACCCTGCAACGTGTCCCATTTCAATTCTTAAAGTTGATAATGCCTCTGTTCCATAAGGTTGAATATTAAACTCTTTTCCAATTTCCATTATTTTTTCCCACATAAAATTACCGTTGTCTGACTCAACGTTTACTTCATATGCAAGCTCTCCGGAAAATGAAATTCTAAAAATTTTTGCATTAACACCAAACAAATTACCTTCCACATACCCCATGAATGGCAAACCTTCGTTTGAAACATCTAGGTCTGGAAATAGTTTTTGCAATACATCTCTAGATTTTGGTCCTGCAATTGCAGCACCTGCCCACTGTTCAGTACTTGAAACAACATTTACATTTAATTCTGGCCATACTAATTGTAAATAATATTCTAAATGCGATAAAACATTTGCTGCTTGAGCGGTAGTTGTTGTCATATGATAATGGTTTTCTGAAATTCTAGTTGTTGTTCCATCATCCATTACAATTCCATCTTCTCTTAACATTACTCCATATCTTGCTTTACCAACTGGTAATTTAAGCCAAGCATTTGTGTAAACTCTGTTTAATAATTCAGCCGCATCAGGTCCTTTTATGTCTATTTTACCTAATGTAGTTACATCGCAAACACCTACATTTTGCCTAACATTTTTGGCTTCTCTTTTTGAACCTTCGAATAAATTTTCATTTCCTTGTTTATAATATCTTGGACGAAGCCAAACACCTGCATCAACAAATACAGCATTATTTTTTTCATGCCATTCATGCATTGGTGACTTTCTTGTTGGTTTAGAATGTTTTCCAATTTCTCTACCAACAATAGCTCCTATTGAAACTGGAGTATAAGGAGGTCTAAAAGTTGTGTGACCTACTTGCGGTACTACTTTGTTTTCAACATCAGATACAAGTTGTAATCCATTAAGATTACTTGTTTTGCCTTGGTCTGTTGCCATGCCTAGTGTGGTATATCTTTTTACATGCTCAATAGATCTGTAACCTTCTCTTAAAGCAAGTTCTACATCCGATACCGATACATCATTTTGAAAATCTAAAAATCTTTTATAATTTTTACCTTCTGGTAATGGTACACACCAAAATTTATCATGATTAGTATGTTTTTTTTCTACAACTGAAGGTACTGAAATATTACTTTCTTTATTAGTTATTTTTTTAGATAACTCACTTCCTTTTTCAAATGAAGTTTTTAAAGTCTCTTCTAATGTGAAAATTCCTTTAGCAGATCCTAACACTGTTTCATTTTGTTTTGATTGACCAGGAATAAATGCATCAATTTCTTCATTAAATTTAGTTTTATTACCTGATTGTGAAGCTAAATGAATTGTTGGTGTCCAAAATCCTGAAACACAAATACAATCACAATTAATATTTTCAATTTGGCTCAATTGTTTTTTATCTTCTGAGATTTTAGCAATATCGGCTGATTTTACTTTTTTGTACCCTTTGGCAGCTACAACAACATAAGAAAACTTTATGTCTATGTTTAAACTTTTTGCTTCATTAACAATCTCAGAACTAGGATCTTTTCTAGTATCTAGAACAATAGGATCAATTCCATTTTTTTTAAATTCAATTGCTGTTTCATAACCGCTATCATTGTTAGTAAAGATTAAAGGTTTTTTACCTACTAGCACACCAAAAATCTTTAAATACTCTTTTGCTGCAGATGAAAGCATTACTCCAGGAGTATCATTGTTTCCAAAAACCAAAGGTCTTTCAATTGATCCTGAAGAAATAAGAACTTCTTTTGCTCTTATATACCAAAGTCTTTGCTTTGGAGTATATTTGTTTGTTTTTGGTAAGTGATCACTTATTCTTTCAGACATTACAAGCATGTTGTGATCATAGTAACCAAAAACTTGCGACCTATTTTTTACAGTTACATTTGGCATTGATTTAAGTTCAGAAATTATATTTTCTGCCCACTCATGACCGCTTTGATTTCCGATGCTCACTTCAC
The DNA here is from genome assembly GCA_003212415.1 of Pelagibacteraceae bacterium AG-439-F23. Lineage (GTDB taxonomy): Bacteria > Pseudomonadota > Alphaproteobacteria > Pelagibacterales > Pelagibacteraceae > Pelagibacter. The sequence goes on along the minus strand of QCPT01000005.1, from coordinate 46,997 downwards.
TTGTTAATAAACTTCCACCAAATCTTGATTTGTCTTCTGCTAAAATTACTCTAGCTCCATTTTGTGCTGCAGCATACGCACTTGCTAGACCTGAGGGACCTGAACCAGTAACTAAAAGATCACAATATTCATACTTATGTTCATATCTTTCTTGATCATGGTTTGCAGATACAACGCCAAATCCAGCTGCTTTTCTTATAATTGGCTCATATACTTTGTACCAAAAACTTCTAGGCCACATAAATGTTTTATAATAAAAACCCGCTGGGAAAAATCTGTTTAGAAAATTATTTATAGCTCCAATATCAAAATCTACATTTGGCCAGCAATTTACACTTTTTGCCTCTAAACCTTCAAACAATTCTTGTTCTGTAGCCCTTACATTGGGTATTGATTCATTGTCCCTAATTAATTGAACCATTGCATAAGGTTCATCTACGCCTGCACCAAAAAATCCTCTAGGTCTATGATATTTAAAACTTCTACCAACTAAGTGAACTCCATTAGCAATTAAAGCTGAAGCTAAAGTATCTCCTTCGTATCCAGAATAATTTTTTCCATTAAATTTAAATGAGATTGATTTACTTCTATCAATCAATCCACCTTTGTCTAAACGAAAATTCTGAGACATTTTATATTTCTTCGTTTGCTTTTAATGTTCTAAATATTTCATGAGTTAAAGTATCTCTTTCAACTTTAAACCATTGTCTGCATCCTGAAATATGTTGCCATAATTCTAAATGTTTTCCTCTTGGGCTTTTTCTTAAATAAACAAAATTATCCCAATCTTGATCTGAAACTTCTTTATTTAACTCTGGTCTCTTAACAGTGGCATCCCCACCATATGAAAATTCATTTTGTGATCTTAGTCCGCAGTGTGGGCATTTAATATGTAGCATTTATGAAATCCAAGTTTTTGTTCCAAGACCTTTTTCATCGAGCAAATGTCCAGTGCTAAATCTATTTAAACTATATCCTGCATTTAATTTGTGAGGTCTATCTTGAGCGATTGTGTGGGCAAAAGTCCATCCTGATGCTGGAGTTGCTTTAAAACCTCCATAACACCAACCACAATTTAAATACAATCCTTCAATATGTGTTTTGTCTATAATTGGAGAGCCATCCATAGACATATCCATTATTCCTCCCCATGTTCTAAGCATTTTTAATTTGCTAAGAAATGGTAACATTGCAATTCCTTCTGTTAAAACGTGTTGCAGAGTTGGTAGGTTTCCTCTTTGAGCATAACTATTGTATCCATCAAGATCTCCTCCCATAACCATTTCGCCTTTATCTGATTGGCTAACATAAAAATGCCCTGCACCAAATGTAACAACATGATCCAATATTGGTTTAATTGGTTCAGATACGCATGCTTGTAATAAATGAGTTTCTATAGGAATTCTCATGTTTAACATTTCAGCAAGAATGTTTGTGCTTCCAGCAACACAAAGTCCTATTTTTTTTGCTTTGATATTTCCTTTTGATGTTTGAATTCCTTTTATTTTTCCATTATCAACATCAAAACCTGTTACTTCGCAGTGTTGAATAATATCTACTCCCATTGAATCCGCTTGTCGTGCATAACCCCAAGCAACACCGTCATGTCTAGCTGTACCTGCACTTGGTTGCATCAATCCACCAAAAATTGGAAATCTTACATTCTCAGAAAAATCTGCCATAGGAATTAATTTTTTTACTTCTTCTCTATTTAAAAGAACTGCATCAATTCCATTTAATTTCATTGAATTTCCTCTTCTAGAAAATGCGTTCATTTGCGCGTCTGAATGTGCAAGGTTAATTATTCCTCTTGGAGAAAACATTACATTAAAGTTTAATTCCTGACTCATGCTTCTCCACAAATCCATTCCAAATTCACTGAAAAGACCATTTTCATCATGCATATAGTTGGATCTTACAATAGTAGTATTTCTCCCAACATTGCCTCCACCTATCCATCCTTTTTCAATGATAGCAACATTTGTAATATTATGTTCTTTTGCTAAATAATATGCAGTAGCTAAACCATGGCCGCCACCTCCAATGATTATTACATCATACTCAGTTTTAGGAGTTGGATTCTTCCATGCAACTTCCCAGTCTTTATGGCCCGTAAGTGCATTTTTAATTAGATTAAAGGCAGAGTATTTTTGCATATATATTTTTAATATTAATAATGACAAATTTTTATAGTTTTTTTTATATATATTTTTTAGATGTTTAAAAAATTGACAAAAAAGTATAGTAATTCTGCAAATTAAATTTAGAGAATTAAAATTATATGGCTAAAAGTGATATTCAAATAGCTAGAGAAGCTAAAATGAAACCCATCCAAGACATATTGGATGGTATTAATGTTCCTGACAAGCCTGAAGTTTATAGTCCTATCAGTAGATATATTGCAAAAATTAAACTTGAACACTTAGAAAAATTAAAAGACAAAAAAGATGGAAAACTAATTTTAGTAACTGCAATTACCCCAACTCCTGCAGGTGAAGGTAAAACTACAACTTCAGTAGGTTTATCAGATGGGTTAAATAAGATAGGAAAAAAATCTATTGTATGTCTTCGTGAACCAAGTTTAGGTCCATCTTTTGGAATGAAAGGTGGTGCTGCTGGTGGTGGTTATGCTCAAGTTGTTCCAATGGAACAAATTAATTTACATTTTACTGGAGATTTTCATGCAATCACTTCTGCTCACAATCTTCTCTCAGCTTTAATTGACAATCATATTTATTGGGGAAATAAATTAAACATAGACGTTAGAAGGATTGTTTGGAAACGAGTTCTAGATATGAATGATAGAGCATTAAGATCAATTAATATTAATCTTGGAGGTGTAGCAAATGGTTTTCCTAGAGAAGATGGATTTGATATTACTGTAGCTTCAGAGATAATGGCTATATTCTGTTTATCAAATGACCTTAAGGATTTAGAAAAAAGAATTGGAAATATAACAATAGCTTATACAAGAGATAGAAAACCTATTTATGCAAAAGATTTAAATGCACATGGTCCAATGACAGTATTGTTAAAAGATGCAATAAGACCAAACGTAACCCAAACATTAGAAAATAATCCCGCAATTATACATGGAGGTCCATTTGCAAATATAGCTCATGGATGTAATTCTGTTTTAGCAACAAAAACCGCATTAAAATTATCTGACTACGTTGTAACTGAAGCTGGTTTTGGAGCTGATTTAGGTGCAGAAAAATTTTTAGATATTAAATGCAGAAAATCAGGTTTAAAACCAAATTGCGTTGTAATCGTTGCAACTATTAGAGCTCTAAAGATGCACGGTGGATTAAATAAAGATGAATTAAAAACTGAAAATGTTGATGCATTAAAAAAAGGATTAGTTAATTTAGAAAAACACATTAACAATATTAAAAAATTTGGTCTTCCTGTTACTGTAGCTATTAACCATTTTGTTTTAGATACTGATAATGAAGTTAATGCAGTAATTGACTTTTGCAAAGGAATGAAAATAAAAGCTTCAACATGTAAGCATTGGGAAAAAGGTGGTGAAGGAACAAAAGAATTGGCAAATGATGTAATTGAATTGTGTGAAGAAAAGAGCGAGTTTAAATTTCTATACAGTGATGACGCTCCTTTATTTAAAAAAATAGAGACAATTGCAAAAGAATTATATGGTGCTAGTGAGGTTGTTGCAGACACTAAAATTAGAGAACAGCTTAAAAATTTTCAGGATAATGGATACCAAAAATTACCAATCTGTATTGCTAAAACACAATATAGTTTTTCAACTGATCCAAATCTAAAAGGAGCTCCATCAGGACACGTTCTTCCAATTAGAGAAGTTAGATTATCATCGGGTGCAGAATTTATAGTAGTTGTATGTGGGGCTATAATGACTATGCCAGGATTACCTAGGGTTCCAGCTGCAGATTCTATTAAGTTGAACGAAAAAGGTGAAACAGAAGGACTGTTTTAATTAAGCTGCCTTTAAATAATCTAGCCAATTTTTTAATTCTAACATTCTAGAATCCTTTACTGAACGTTTTATTTCTTCTTCAATAAATTTAATATGATTTTGGATTTCTATTTCATTATTAAAACATTTTCTATTATTAATTAATCGATCTTTTCTAAACTTAATTAAAGTAATCATTTTATGATACGTGATTTCAGGATGATACTGTAATCCCCAGACATCACTTACCCCCGATTTAAAATGAATACTTTGTACTTTGTTAATTTTATTTGATGCTAAATGAATTGCACCTTCAGGTAATTTTACAACTTCATCAAAATTAAACGCTGGAGAATTAAATTTTTTATCTTTTGATTTATATAGAGGATGGTTTAAACCGTTTTCATTAATTTCTATGTCATTTGCAATACCAATATGTGCGCCGTTAGTTGATTTTTTTACTTCTCCTCCAGCAGCTGTAACAGCCACCTGCATACCCCAGCAAATTGCTAAAATTTTTTTAATATTTTTAAAACATTCTTTCATAAAAGAAATCTGACGTTTTATTTCAATGCAATCATTGTAAATATTTAAGCTGCTACCACCCCAAATTAATCCATCATAATTTTTAAGATTTGGTAGAATTTTATCAAAATTTTTCTCAGAACAAGGGTTAAATACATCTATGTTTAGATCGCTTGCATAATAAGAAAGGCTTTCTTTTAAGCTTTCTGCATGAGTTTGAATTCCAGAGTTTGTAAAATTATTATTTTCCTTTTGTAAATTTCCTTCTACGATTAATAAATTTAAATTTTGCATTAAAATAATTTTCCAGAAATGCTATATTCATACAAAATCTTCATATCGTCAATTGTCATTTTTTTAGGATTAGATGATGTGGAAGGATCTTCTAATGCCATTTTCGATAGTTTATCTAAGTCAATTTTACTTGGTTCAACGACATCTGATAGTTTATGTGGAATATTAAGTTCTTTTCTTAAATCTAATATCCACTCTAAAAAACTATCAAAACTTTTTTCTAAATTAAGATAATCACAAATAGATACTATTCTGTCCTCTATCAAACTTTTATTAAAAGTTAATACATAAGGCATAAAAATAGCATTTGATAATCCATGATGAATATTAAATTGTGAATTAACCGGGTGACTTAATGAATGAATTGCACCTAATCCTTTTTGAAAGGCTGTGGATCCCATGCTCGCAGCTGCTAACAAATTTCTTCTTGCCTCTAAATCTTTTCCATTTTTGAATGCAGTTAAAAGAGATTTTTTTATTAATTTCATTCCTTCAATAGCAATTCCATCAGCCATAGGATGAAAACCTTGGGCACAAAAAGCTTCTAAATTATGAGCTAAAGCATCCATTCCAGTTGCTGCTGTTAATCGTGGAGAAAGGTCAACTGTTAAAACCGGATCTATAATTACAATTGAAGGTAAAAATTTAGGATGAAAAATTATTTTTTTTATTCCAGTTTCCTTGTTGATGATAGCTGAAGCTCTACCAGTTTCAGAACCTGTGCCAGCTGTTGTGGGTACAGCAATTATTGGTGATATATTTGTTTCATCAGCTCTTTTCCAATAATCTCCAATATCTTCAAAATCCCATATAGATCTTGATTGACCTGACATAAAAGCTATTGCCTTCCCAACATCTAGTCCGCTACCTCCTCCAAAAGCTATTACTCCATCACATTTAAATTCATTAAAAATTTTTACTCCATCGTCAACATTTTCACCAATTGGATTTCCAGAAAAATCTGAAAAAATTTTTATATCATTTAAATTATTTTTTAATTCATTAATAACATTTTTAACCATTTTTAAATTTATTAAATCTTTATCAGTTACAAATAGAGGTTTTTTTATACTTAACTCTGAACAAGCTAAGGAAAGATCTTTTATTCTATTTTCGCCACACCAAATAATATTTGGAAAATTCCAATTAACTTTCATAATTTAATATCTTTGAATTTAATACTAATTTTTAAATATTAATGATATGTATTTTAGATAAGTATGTCTAATAAATTTCCTAACAATTTTATTTGGGGAGCCGCAACATCAAGTTATCAAATTGAAGGAGCATCTAGTATTGATGGAAAAGGTAAAAGCATATGGGATACTTTCTCTCACACTAAAGGAAAAGTTTTTAATAATCAAAATGCTGATATAGCAACCGATCATTATAATAGGTACAAAGAGGATATTGCTTTAATGAACAATATTAAACTCAAAGCATATAGATTTTCAATATCATGGCCAAGAATTTTCCCTAACGGTAAAGGAAAATTTAACAAAAAAGGGTTAGATTTTTATTCTAAATTATTAGATGAGCTATTAAAAAAAAATATTAAACCTTTTATTACGTTATATCATTGGGATTTACCTCAAAAAATTCAAAATTTAGGAGGCTGGTCTAATAGAGAAATTACAAAATACTTTTCTGATTATTCTTACTTAATTGCTAAAAAATTTGGAGATAGATGTAAAAATTTTATTACTTTAAATGAGCCAGCTGTTTTTTCTACTTTTGGATATTTAGATGGATATATGGCTCCAGGTTTAAAAAATAAAAAAAAATATTTATCTTGTATACATAACATAAACCTTGCACATGGATTTGCATTTAAATCAATAAAATCAGTATCTTCAAATATAAAGGTTGGATGTACTCTTAATATGGCTCCTTGCTTAGCATTCTCAAATAGTAGTAAGGATATAAGCGCTAAAATTACTTATGATGCATTTTGGAATCGTGCATATGCTGATCCAATGTATTTAGGAAGTTATCCAAAGATTATAGAAAACAAAATTCAAAATTTGATCAGACAAAATGATATGAAGATAATAAACCAAAAAAATGATTTTATAGGACTCAATCATTATCAACATATCAGAGTTATATCTGATAAAAAAAATTTATTAGGAGCAAGAAGTGTTAATTTAAAAGAATTGTCAAAAAAAATAAATATAAAGAAAAATTTAACTACAATGAACTGGGAAATTGTACCTGACGCATACTACCATCAAATAATGGAGTTAAAAAATAGATATAACAATCCAAATATTCATTTAACTGAAAATGGATGTTCTTTCTCAGACAAAGTTAATAAAAATGGTAAAATATTAGACGTGAAAAGAGTAAATTTTTTAAAAAAATATTTAAAAGCAGTCCACAAAGCTATTAATAATGGTGCAAAAATAAAAAGTTATTTTGTTTGGTCTTTTCTAGATAATTTTGAATGGGCTCTAGGATATGACAAAAGATTTGGAATTGTTCATGTAGACTTTAAAACTTTAAAAAGAATTCCAAAGAAGTCATATTATTTTTTTGGTGAATTGATTAAAAAAAATTCTATACCAAAGTAATATTTTAAAGGTTGCATCCTTCTCTTGTACAGCTTTTAGCAGCAACCAAATTGGCATATTCCAAAGCTCTTAACCAATTTAACTTTGACAGATTTTTTATTTTTTTAACATCTAGTAAATTTTTTTTTTCAAAATATCTAATTATTCCTGCACTAAAAACATCTCCGGCACCAACAGTATCTTTGACTTTGACTTTTATTGAATTTTTAGAAATTGAAAATCTTTTTGTATAAACGGTAGCTCCATTTTTTCCTTTTGTTAAAATAACTGCAGATAAATTATACCTTGTAATCCAATTTGAGATTGTATTTTTTACAGATTTATTTTTTTTTAGATAAGCAAGATCTTCATCGGACAGTTTAATTAAAGATGCATATTTCATGTAAGTTTTAAAAATATTGATAAATTTTTTTTTACTATCTATTATGTTTTTTCTTATATTTGGATCAAGGAATACAATTGAATTTTTATGAATTTTTTTTGCAATTTCTATGTTTTTTTTTGCTATTGGTTCTAAAAAAATTGAAAGACAAGTGAAATAACATAACTTAATTTTATTTTTTTTTAATTTCAAAATTTTATCATTTTTTGCGTATCTAAAAGCTGTATTTTTTAAATAAAAACTGTACTCAGTTTTTTTGCTTTGATTTACAATTGCTAGAGAAGTTGAATGATTGGATTTTGTTATAAATTTTGTATTTATATTATTTTTTTTTAAATTTTTATAAATTTTTTTTCCAAAATAATCATTAGATATATTTGAGAAATAATATATTTTAGATTTGAACCTGCCTAATGCAAGAGCTGTATTGTATCCAGCGCCTCCATTAACAAAATTATAATTGTTATTTTTAACCTTAAATACGTCTAAGAGATTTTCTCCAGAAACAACTATCATCTGTTATAATTAACTTAATTAAAAGCCTTTCCTTCTTTATCAAAAAGGTGGCATCTTTCTGGATTAAAACCAATTTTAATTTTATCTCCAACTTTAATATTTGTATCACCTTCTGTTTGTACTACTAAAGGTTCTCCATCTTTTTCAACATATAGAAATGTTCCAGAACCAAGTTTTTCAACGACAAATACTTTACCTTCCCAATTAGCTTCTGTTTTTTGATTTATTGTTAAATGTTCAGGTCTGACTCCAATTTTAATATTATCTCCAACAAATGAAGTTTTAGATATTTTTGATATATTTATTTTTGCAGAACCCATTAGATCTACTTCTGTATTTTTGCTATTATTGCTTAAAATTTTACTGTCTATAAAATTCATTTTTGGAGACCCAATAAAACCTCCAACAAATATATTATTTGGGGAATTATATAAATCCATGGGTGATCCTTTTTGAGATACGATGCCTTGATCAAGCACAACAATGTCATCGGCTAAAGTCATTGCTTCAGTCTGGTCGTGAGTTACATATATCATTGTAGCATTTAATTGATCGTGTAATTTTGCTAATTCCACTCTCATTTGAACTCTTAAGGCTGCATCCAAATTAGACAAAGGCTCGTCAAAAAGAAAAACTTTTGGTTTTCTTGTAATTGCTCTACCAATTGCAACTCTTTGTCGTTGTCCACCTGAAAGTTGTTTGGGTTTTCTTTGTAGAAAATTTTCTATTTGTAAAATTTTGGCTGCTTCATATACTCTTTCATTAATTTCTTCTTTCGATCTTTTTTCTAATTTTAAACCAAAAGCCATATTGTCAAAAACAGTCATATGAGGATACAAAGCATATGATTGAAAAACCATTGCTATATCTCTTTCTTTAGGTGGGAGATTGTTTACAATTTGATCGTCAATAGAAATTGATCCTGAATTAATTTCTTCTAAACCTGCTATCATTCTTAACATTGTAGATTTTCCACATCCACTAGGTCCAACCAAAACAGTAAAGGACTCACTTTTTATTTCTAAAGATACATCTTTTATGACATGTACATTGCCAAAAAATTTGTTTATTTTATTTATACTAATATTTGACACAAATACTTTTTTTAATTTAAGTAGCCTAGATAGTCCTTTTGAGTTTCTAGCATTTTGTTTAATAGTTTTTCGGCTGCTACAGCATCATCAACTACCGGATCAGCTAATAAAGCTAAATAAGCACTTTGTTTTGATTTTTTTAATACCGCTTCTGTAGTTAACTCAATTACCCCTGATTGATTGTTCAATAATGTACCAAATGAAGATGGATAATTTTCCAATTTCACACCAGTAACTCCATTTTTATTTAAAATGCCAGGCACTTCGACAACTATATTATCTGGAACTTTATCAATAAATTTTTTATTTGGGATATTTACAGCTTCTTCTTCAATATTGCTATCTTCTATAATTGCCTCAATGATAGGAACAATCCTTTCATTCATTTCTTTATTATTTTTATCAAAAAAAGCAGAGTAAGAAACATTTTCATAATAAGTCATGCATTTCTTTTTATAATTATTATAAAAATGATTAATTGCTTCTTGATCCACAACTTTATGAGCCCATTGAATATATTCTCCTAAATGGCTATCAGTAGTTATTGGTAAAAAATTATATTTTTCATATAGATTAAAAAACAAACCTCTCTCTGCTCCAGGCTCTGATAAAAAACCCTCATGATCGTTTACTAAAGTTGAATAATATTCTTTAAATTTTTTTCTTATAATTGGATATCCATCTTTTTGAGTGTCTTTATACTTAACATCTATTAAAATACTAAAATGGTTTAAACCACCTGCTTTTATTTCAATATTTGAATAGTCGGTCTCCATTAATGTTGGTAATTGTCTTTCCATAGAAGCTATTTCATGACAAAGACCTGTAAATTTAAGATCAGGATATTTTGTAGTAACTGAATGACAAACTCTTTGCATAGGATTTGAGTAATTGAATATAAATGCGTCTGGACAAACTTTAACAATTTCATCACATATCTTAACTATTTCTGGCGCTATCCTTAGACTATGAAACAATCCTCCTGGACCACCATTCTCTCCCATTATTTGTTTAAGTCCAAAATCTAAAGGAATTTGCCAATCTTGGTCCCAAAGTTTAAATCTATCACCAGCCTCTATTGAAATTATACAAAAGTTAGCATTTTTAAGAGCCTCTTTAAGATTTGTTGTGGCTAAAATATTACATTTAACATTTAGCTCTTCTTTATATTTTTCTGAAATTTTTTTTGTATTTTCTAAAGACTCTGGATTAATATCATGAAGAACAATTGTTGATCCTTCTAAAACTTTTGATTTAAATATATCGCCAATTGTTCCTAGTCCAAACTGAGTACTTCCCGCTCCAATTAAAACAATTTTATTCATAACAATTTATCCTTTCACTGATCCAGCCACTAAACCTCTAATAAAATACCTTTGTAAAGCAAAGAATATAAATAAAGGTACAGTCATAGATACAAAAGCGCCGGTAGTCAATATTTCCCAATTTTCTCCCCTTGATCCTAATAACTCTCTAAGTTTTGCAGTTAAAATTATTTCGCTTGGTACTTGATCTAAGAAAATTAATCCCACTAATAAATCATTCCATACCCATAAAAATTGTAAGATAAAAACAGATGCAAAAGCAGGTACCGATAAAGGTATAATAATTCTTAGAAATATATCATAATGAGTTGCCCCATCTACTCTCGCAGCTTCTATCATCTCACTAGGCAAAGATTTTATAAAATTTCTTAACAAAAAAGTAGTTGAGGCCAAACCAAAGCCTGTGTGAGCCATCCAAACCCCAGGGTAAGATTTTGCACCAATATTAAATAAAGCACCCACATCATTATAAATACTTAACAAAGGTATTAAACACATTTGTAATGGGACGACTAAAGAAGCAACAATAAGTGCAAACAAAGTATCTCTTCCCCTAAATTTCATCCAAGATAAAGCATATGCAAAGAATGAACATATTATTAATGGTATAATTGTAGAAGGAATTGCAACAGTAAGTGTATTTAAAAAAGCTTGCCCAACTCCTTCTTTAAATAAAACTTCTTTATAATTTTCTAATGTAAATTTTGGAGGACTTAAAGCTGTGATAAAAATTCTTTTTCCTCTTTTGTGTTTAAATGGCACTTCTGACTTCCACTGATATTCACCATTTTCACTTATTTCAATTTGAGTTTTATTTTTAAGTATTGCTTTCTCATTGACTTTATACTTATTCATTTCTTTAGATGATATTCCATAACTAATTATTTTTTTTCTAGAATTTTTATCTAATAAATTTCCTTTAATAAAAAATTTTCCATTTTCTTCAATTTGATCTTCAAAAGTTTTTGTTCTATAAATTTCGTTTACTTCATTTGTCTTAAATGTAGTCCACCATCCACTAGTTGCTAACAAATCTTTATCTCTAAATGAACTTACAAATAATCCAAAAGTAGGCAGGACCCACACAACAACAAAGAGCAGAAGTAATAAATGAATTGTTATTTTTGTTAAAATATTTTTATTCATTATGATTTTTCATCCTCTTTGTGTCTTCGAATATTCCAAATCATTATAGGTATTACTCCAATCATTATAACTATGGCCATTAAACTTCCTCTTCCTGAATCTCCTCCGCCTCTAAACATCCAATCATACATTAAATTCGCAAGTACTTCTGTGTTCCATTGACCGTTAGTCATAGCTAAAATAATATCAAATATTTTTAATACTAAGATCGTAATAATAGTCCAGATTACTAAAATTGTTTTTTCTAAATATGGAATTATAATTGAAGTAAAGATTTTAAATTCACTAGCGCCATCTATTCTTGCAGCCTCTATCATTTCTTTTGGGATTCCTCTTAGCGCAGCGCTAAAAATAACCATAGCAAGACCTGTTTGTATCCAAATCATTATTGCCATTAAAAATAAATTGTTCCAAATCGGAATTGTCATCCAAGCTTGCGGTTCAAAACCCAAAGAAACAACTACTGCATTTAAAAATCCAATTTGATCGTCTCCTGGACCTCTATAATCGTATACAAATTTCCATATAACACCTGCACCTACAAATGATATTGCCATTGGCATAAAAATTATTGATTTTGCTATTGTTCCCCACCATAATCTATCTGCCAAATATGCAATAACTAGACCAAAAAAAGCACTTAATGTTGGAACAACTAATAACCATCCTAAATTATTTAATATAGCTCTTTTAAACTCAGGATCTTTTGCCGCCCAAATATAATTTTTTATTCCTACAAATTCAAAACCAGTTTTATTAAAAAAGCTTAATCTTAAAGTTTCAACTACTGGGTAAAGAATAAATATAACTAATATTATAACTGCAGGTGCAATGAAAATATAAGGTCTTAAAACTGATTTTTTTAAAAAATTATTAGAATTTTTTTGTGAAAAAAAATCTAAAGCTAAATTGGATAAATGAAAATATGAAAAGCAAACAACTATTCCTAAGAATACATAAAGAAAGAAAGATGTTGTGGTCACAAATAAAAAAAACGATAAACAGGCGAACTAATTGATTTTAGTTCGCCTGAATTAAATATTTATTTTATAGCATCCCAACTAGCTTGGATTTTATCTGCTACTTCTTTTGCAGATTTTCCGCTAGTGTAATCTACCATACCAGTCCAGAAGGATCCTGCGCCGATTGCACCTGGCATCAAGTCAGAACCATCGAATCTGAATGTAGTAGCATTAAGAAGGATTTGATTTAAACCTCTAAAAGTATCACTTGAGTGTTTGCTTAAATCAATAAGTTTGTTTGGATTTAAGAATCCAGAACCATCTATAGCCATCCAAATTTCATTAGACTGAGGATGTCCTAAATAATTCAAAAATTCTCTTGTAGCTTTACTGTCTTTAGTAATAGCGAACAATGTTCCTCCACCCAAAACTGGATTTCCTAAATCTTTCGTAGAATATGATGGAAAATAAAAGAAATCATAGTCTTGTCCAGCTTTTACGCCTTCAGGAAAGAAAGCAGGTATAAAACTTGCTTGTCTATGCATCATACACTTCGGTGGTGATGAAAATAAACCTTTTGGAGAGTCTCTAAAGTCAGTTGTTGCAACTGCTTTTGATCCGCCAGATACGTACTTATCATTTTTAGCAAATGATCCAAAAAAGTCCATTGCTTCAATAACTCTTTTATCATTGAATGGCATTTCATTAGTAACCCATTGATCATAAACTGCAGGTTTATGTGTTCTTAACATTATATCTTCCATCCAGTCTGTTGCAGGCCATCCCGTTGCATCACCAGATCCTAATCCAATACACCAAGGTGTATTACCGTCTGAAGCCATTTTTTCTGTTAAAGATATAAGTTCTTCCATTGTTTTTGGAACTGTATAACCATTATCTGAAAAATTATCTGGAGAATACCAAACTAAGCTTTTAACATTTACTCTGTAAAAAAAACCAAAAAAATCTTTTTTACCATTTTTGTCTGGATAAGTTCCTAGATCAACCCAAGACTGACCAGCAGCATAATTTTTTAAGACCCAATTTTTCATATCATTACCTAGTGGAGTTAATCCTCCAAGTGCAGCTACGTTTGCAGCTAAACCAGGTTGTGGAAATATTGCTAAATTAGGTGGACTTCCAGCTTTAACATCAATTATTATTTGTTGTTCAAAGCTATCTGATCCTCCATATTCAACAGTTGCACCTGTTGCATCTGTAAATGCTTTGATGACTTTTCTAAACTGCTCATCTTGAGGTGCCAACCAAGGTCCAGAGATTACAACTTTTTCTCCACTTAAATCTGGTCCTTTATAGTTTCCAGAAATTGCATTGCTCAATGCAAATAGATTTGCAATAGCAACCATTAATATTATTTTAAAGAATTTCATTTTCCCCCCTTTACTTAAAAATAATTTTTGCATCTTATGTTTTTTTTTTAATTTATTAAAGTATTTGATAACGATTATCAGGTAAATAAAATGCATATCACATTCTACTCTTAGTTGACTCTTAAATTATGCTATAAAATATAGTTATCTAAGGATAAGTTTTTTATTATTTATAATCGTTCTAAATAATTTTATCATTAAAGGTACTTTTTTCTTATTAATCTTTTTTAATATAAACGGAGCAATCTCTCTAACCAATTGCTCTCCCTCGACTGTGTCTTTGGGCATAAACTTTTTTTTTGCACTTTTAAATGTAAATCCTTTTCCTAGATAATTTCCCATTTTACTATTTCTGCCGCCTGCTGCGCTAACATATAAATCACCAACACCTGCGAGTCCTAGGGTTGTTAGTTCTTTTCCTTTAAAGTATTTGGTTAAATATTTCATTTCTATTATTGATTTCTGAAATAAACTTGAAGATGTATTTAAACTTTGACCTGCTCCAATTATCATTGCATAAATATTTTTTATAGCAGAACAAACTTCTACACCTATAATATCTTTAGAAAATTCTATAATATAATATTTGGTAGAAATTATATTTCCTATCCATTGAGCAATTTTAATATTTTTGTTTGCTATAATAACGCTAGTTTGATTTTTTCTTACTAATTCCTTAGCTAAGCAAGGTCCTTTTAAAACAGAAATATTCATTCCATTGTAGTTTTTTTTTAACTGTTCTGAAATTGTTAAAATTTTATTTTTTTTTTTTTCGTATTTTAATCCTTTTGTAAGCACTAATATTGGAGTTTTTATTTTTAATTTTTTTAGTTCTTTTCCAATAAAATCAATACCTTTAAGACTTAGAGCAATTACTATTAAATCAAATTTTTCTCTCAATAAATTTGTAGAGAATTTTCTAAATTTTAATTTTTTTGGAAGATTAATCTGTAAACTTGAATGATATTTTTTTTTTGACGATAGTTCTTTAATAAAATTTTTACTATAAGGTTCTGTTATTGAAACTTTATTTTTATTTTCTAGACAAGGAATTGTAAATGCTGATCCCATTGCGCCACCACCAATGACTAAAATTTTTTTCATTTAAGTTTCAGACCTAGCTTTAAATCTTTCATAAGCTAGTCTAGTGTATATTCCAACATTTAAAAAGGGCTGCGGGGGTAACCAATTAGGTTTTTTTCTTTCATCTATAATAGAAATTTCACCTGATTGCTGATTTGATGCCATAATTGCTATTTGTTCTCCAAATAATGTTCCAACACCTATTCCTGAACCATTATAACATCCAGCTACATATATATTTTTATCAATTTTTTCAAAAATTTGAGAACTATTGCCACTTCTACAAACTATACCTGACCAACTATCTTCAATCAAATTATCAGGTAAATTTGGAAATCTTTTCTTGATTCCTAAATTATGTAATTTTACTCTTTTACTTAAATCATTCTCATTCATCAAATTAGGATTTCGAATTTCTGCAGTGTTTCTTATCAATATTCTTCTATCTTTTGTTAATCTTATAGTTGCACCCATAGGTCTTATAGGTAGCACTCCCCATTCTAAAGGAGAACCAATAGATTGAAATTCTTTATCACTTAATGGTCTTGTCATGCTTGCTGTTAAAGTAATTGGAAAATTATAATTTTTTTTAATATTTAATGATCTAAAAAATCCGTTAGTACAAAAGATTATATTGTTAGTAATTATTTTATTTTCTGAAAATTGACATTCAATTCTATTGTTCACCTGTTTCCATTTTAATAATTGAGAATTTTCATATAAATCAACATTTTCTGGCAAAGTATCAATCATTGATCTTACTAGTTTTGCAGGGTTAAGGAGTATTCCTCCATTTGTATAAACACCAACATTATAAAATGAAGTTCCTAATCTTTTTTTTAATTCTTCTTTGAATAAAATTTGATTTTTAAAATTTAAATTTGTTAACAAATTACTAAATAATTTAGCGCTATTTTCATCTTCTATTTTTGAAGAAGCAAAATATTTTCCACTATCATTCCAATCACAATCTACTTGATATTCTTTAACATATTTTCTAACGGCTTCTATTCCTAGATCGTAAATTTTTACTTTTTTTTTATAATTTTTAAGATCTTTATTTGAAGTAAAACCATCATTTAAAGTTGTATCAACTAGATATCCTGAATTTCTACTACTACCTCCTTCTCCAGCCAATTGAGCATCAATTATTATTATTTTTTTACTATTATCAATTTCTGATAGTTTTCTTGCAGTAGATAAGCCTGTGTATCCGGCTCCTATTATTAAATAATCAGATATTAAATCTTTATTTAAAGTTTTAATATTTATTCTTTTTGGAAGTTGTTGAAGCCATCCACACCCATTATCATTTGCTAAATTATATTTAGACACAATTAAAAAATTGTTTTAAATATAGCTTAATTAACAAGAGATTTTTGAGGCTTCATATCGCCTTTATTTATACCAGCGACTTTAACAGGCTTTTTCATTGCATCTCTTCTGAATGGTTCACCTAATTCTTGATTTAAAACAACTTCAATAAAAGTTGTTATTCCTTTTTTCTGATCTTCGCAAGATTGTTTTATAGCTTTTGTTGTTTCTTCCATTGTTTTTACTGTAACACCTTTTAAACCACATGCCGTTGCAACTTTTGCATAACTTAATTCTGGATCAAGTTCAGTTCCAACAAAATTATCGTCAAACCATAAAATTGAATTTCTTTTTTCTGCTCCCCACTGATAATTCCTAAATATTACCATTGAAATTGCAGGCCAATCTTCTCTTGCGCAAGAGCTCATTTCGTTCATACTTATTCCAAATGCTCCATCTCCAGCAAACCCAATAACTGGCGTGTCAGGGCATCCAATTTTTGCACCAAGTATAGATGGAAAACCATAACCACAAGGACCAAATAATCCTGGCGCCAAGTATTTTCTTCCTTTTTCAAAAGTTGGGTAAGCATTACCAATTGCACAGTTATTTCCAATATCACTTGAAATAATAACATCATCAGGCATTCCAGCTTGAATGGCTCTCCATGCTTGTCTTGGTGACATTCTATCTTTATCTCTTTCTCTTGCTTCTTTATTCCAAACTGTTCCTGGATCATCGTCTTCGTGGTCTAAACTTGTTAAAGTTTGCAACCATGATGATTTTGTTTGATGAATAAGATTTTTTCTTTCTTCTCTTCCATTGTCACCAGCTGTAGATGAAAGTTTTTCTAATAATTGTTGAGAAACCATTTTTGCATCACCACATATTCCAACTGTAACCTTTTTAGTTAATCCTATTCTATCGGGATTCATGTCCACTTGGATAATGGTTGCTTTTTTTGGCCAATAATCAATTCCATAACCAGGTAAAGTTGAAAAAGGATTCAATCTTGTTCCTAAAGCTAAAACAACATCAGCTTTAGCAATTAATTCCATTGCTGCTTTTGATCCATTGTAACCAAGGGGTCCTACTGCTAAAGGATGATTGCCTGGAAAACTATCATTATGTTGGTATCCATTACATACTGGAGCATCTATTTTTTCAGCAAGTTTTTTACAGTCTTCTATTGCATTTCCAATAACAACTCCTGCTCCTGATAAAATTACAGGAAATTTTGCTTCTGACAAAATTTTTGCAGCTTGATCAATGGCTGATTTTCCTCCACCTTGTCTTTCAAATCTTACAATCGGTGGTAATTCTATATCTACAACTTGAGTCCAATAATCTCTTGGAACATTTATTTGTGCTGGTGCAGAACCTCTAATTGCTTTTTCTATAACTCTATTTAAAACTTCAGCCATTCTTGAAGGGTCTCTTACTTCTTCTTGATAGCAAACCATATCTTTAAATAAATTCATTTGTTCTACTTCTTGAAAGCCACCTTGGCCCATTGTTTTATTTGCTGCTTGAGGTGTTACTAATAGCAATGGAGTATGATTCCAATATGCTGTTTTAATTGGAGTTACCAAGCCTGTTATACCGGGTCCATTTTGAGCAATGACCATTGACATTTTTCCTGTTGCCCTTGTATATCCATCAGCAATCAATCCGCCATTAGTCTCATGCGCAACATCCCAAAAAGTAATTCCTGCTTTAGGAAATAGATCTGAAATTGGCATGAATGCTGAACCAATAATTCCAAAAGCATGTTCTATACCATGCATTTGTAGAACTTTTATAAAAGATTCTTCAGTTGTCATTTTCGTCATAATATGACCTTAATAAATATATTTTTTAATTGTCAAAGTGGACAATTCATATATAAATTGCACAAAATTTCAAACAAAGAAATCGTCACAATGGCAAATACAGATATTATAATTCATGATGAAAAAGACAACGTGGGTGTTGTTGTTATTGAAAAAATTACACCAAATCAAGATTGTAACTGTTGGGTTATGGAAAATGACAGTTCGGTACAAATTCAATCAAAAAATGAGATTCCATTAGGTCATAAAATAGCAATGATCGACTTTAATGAAGGTGATACTATTATTAAATATGGTCATGATATCGGTAAAGTAGTTAAATCAATTAAAAAAGGTGAACATGTTCATGTTCACAATGTAAAAACTAAGAAGTGGTAATTTTATGGAAATCCCAAAAAGTTTTTTAGGTTATAAAAGAGAAAATAAAAGAGTTGGAACTAGAAATCACGTAGTAATTCTACCGGTCGATGATATTTCAAATGCTTGTGCTGAAGCAGTTGCAAATAATATTAAAGGTACTTTTGCTATACCTCATGCATATGGAAGACTTCAATTTGGTGCTGACTTAGAATTATTTTTTGACACAATGATTGGAACAGGAAAAAATCCAAATGTAGCAGCATGTGTTGTTATAGGAATAGAACCAAAGTGGACCAAAAAAATTGTTGATGCAATAGCAACTACTGGAAAACCTGTTGAAGGTTTTAGTATTGAAGGAGCTGGCGATATTGAAACTATAATGAAAGCTTCTAGAAAAGCACAAGAATTTTCACAATGGGCGTCTGAGAAACAAAGAGAAGAGTGTCCATTAAGCGATTTATGGATATCAGTTAAATGTGGTGAGTCAGATACAACATCAGGTATGGCTGCTAATCCGGCAGTTGGTAATTTAATGGATAAATTAGAACCATTAGGAGTTCATCTTTGTTTTGGAGAAACTTCAGAGTTAACTGGAGCTGAAAAAGTGTGCGCTACTAGAGGTGCTACCCCAGAAGCATCTGAAAAATTTATGAAAACTTGGAGTGATTATAACGATTTTATCCTTAAAGAAGCAACTAATGACCTTTCCGAAAGCCAGCCAACAGCAGGTAATATTGCCGGTGGTCTTACAACAATTGAAGAAAAAGCATTTGGAAACTTCCAAAAAATTGGATCAAGAAAATTTATCGATGTATTAACTCCGGCTGAAGATCCTAAAAATGGACCTGGTTTATATTTTATGGACACTTCATCAGCTGCTGGAGAATGTTTAACTTTACAGGCTGCAGCTGGTTTTAATATTCATTTATTTCCAACTGGACAAGGTAATATTATTGGAAATGCCATTGAACCTGTTGTGAAATTAACAGGTAATCCTAGTACTGCTGTTAATATGAAAGAACATATTGATTTAGATGTTTCAAAGATCTTAAAAAGAGAAATGAACATGGATCAAGCAGGCGATGAATTAATAAAAACTACTATTCGTGCTGCTAGTGGACGTCTAACTTGCGCTGAAGTACTTGGTCATAAAGAATTTATTATGACTAAACTTTTTAGAAGTGCTTAAGATTTAATAGCTTGTTTATACTTTTTTCTTGCATCTGAAATAAATTTTCTAATTATTGCCGCACCCACTCCAAGCACAAGCGCCAAACCAATAGAAAATATACCGTAGAGTACAGGAACATTTATTGAAATTTCTTTAATAAATTTTGCAAATACACTTAATGTCTTTGTTCCATTAGTTTCTGAAACTTCTCTAATTATTTTTTCAGCAAAAAATGCATCATAAGCAATTGCAATACCAACTAGTAATAATAAAATTGCTAAAATAGTTTTGAATTGCGAACTATCAAATTTTTCTCCTATTTTTTGCCCTATCTGAACTCCTAATATAGAACCAAGAATTAAAACCATTACTAGCATAAGGTCTATTGATCCATAATAAAAAGCATGGAGAACTGTTACAATTGCACTGACAAAAATTGTAACAAACAATGACGTTCCTGGAACTAATTTTGTAGGCATACCAATAATATAAATCATGGCTGGAACTAAAATAAAAGCGCCTCCAATACCCATAATTGCTGCAAGATAACCAACTAGAAGACCAATAATGATTGGTGTAAATATACTTTCGTATAATTTAGATTTTTTAAATCTCATTCTAAATGGAAGACCATGTATCCAATAATGATAATGAAGTTTTTTCTTTACTGTTACTTTTCTTCTAGCTCTATCTATTTCACTAACTCCTTGAACTAGCATTATCGTACCAATAATTGCAAGAATATACATGTATGCTAAAGAAATAACGATATTGATTTTTCCAATATCTTTGAAATAAGAAAAAGTTATAATTCCTAATATTGTTCCAACTGCACCACCGACTACAATCATTAAACCCATTTTGTAGTCCAAGGTTCCTTTTAAATAGTGTGTAGTAGAACCTGATACTGATGTTCCTAAAATATTATTAGCTTCATTTGCTACTGCATAAGAAGGTGGGATACCTAAAAAAATTAAAAATGGTGTCATTAAAAAACCTCCACCAACACCAAATAAACCTGAAAGGACTCCAACAACTAAACTAAGTATAAAAATTAATGGAAGGTTTACGTAAACTTCTGCTATTGGAAGAAAATATTCCATATCACGTAACTATTCTTCTAAAATATCAATGTCAACCAAATGATTAAATGTTGGTAAATGTGCCAATTAAAATAATTATCCAGTAAGTAACTAAACCAAAATATACGGCTGATTTAGTATTAAGTATTGTTTGAAAGTTTTGAATTTGCTTAATAGATGATTTTACATTTTTTTGAAAATTATTAAGCATACACGCCAAGTACACCTAGATTATAAATTTTGCAAGAATTTTCTTAAAAAAAAATAAAAAAAATTTTTAAAAGATTGTAGCTCCAAAAACTTTAATTATATCTCCTTCGTCTCCTAAAACGAGTCGGCCCAGGAACTCTCCCGGTATCTTGGTGCTAGTCTGTTTATATAGTACCGTAACATACAGACCTCTTCTAATGCAGCCAAAAGCCTTACATCCTTCTGATAAGGTTGATATAAGTTCATTGTTGGCCCATTGTTTACCAAGTTCAACCTCATTAGCTCCATAAAGCATCTGAGATGATAAATCTTTAGTAAAGCCACCATAGTCTTTTATATTTGAAGATTTTACTAAATTCGCCCAAATTGGTTCAGCAATTTTGATTATTTCTTCGTCAGACTTATCTGTAATACTCATTAAATTGATTTTAAATTTTTAAGAAGCTTGTTTTTTCTCTTTTTCATCTACAATGTGATAAACAGGGACTTTTTCTAGAGTAAACTTACCAGTTTTAGGGTCTCGTCTTGATACTGTTAAACAATGCCAATTTTCGTCATCTAGTTTTATATGATCTCCTCTGTAATAATAACCTGGCCAACGTGTTTCTTCACGGAACATTGTGTGCTCCGTTACACACTGTGATGTAAGAGCTCGATGTTTTAACTCCCAAGCACGCATTAGCTGGTGATAATCTTCGGCACCAACATTTTCTAAATCTTCCTGTAGCCATTCTAATAATTCCAATCCTCTTTTAAGCATATTAGCATTAGTCATATAGTTGGTTGCAATACCACCTACATATTCATCCATAATTCTTTGAAGTCTTTGAAGTCCTTGGATTGGAGAAATATAACTTGGTGATACAGTTCCTCCAGTAATTTCATTTCTACCAACAGTATAATTTTCTAATGGTTTAAATATAATTTCTTTAAAATCTTCACACTGTTTATCGCTTACTTTTATATCTTTGGCTTTTTCATCTTCAATATATTTAACAGCTGCTTTTGCAGCTAATCTTCCTTCTGTAAACGATCCTGATGAGAATTTATGGGCACTCCCTCCTACCGTGTCACCTGCTCCAAAAAGACCTTCTACAGTTAACATTCTATTATATCCCCAAAAATATTCTGGAGGCGAAAGATCTTCTGGTCCACTCACCCATGCCCCTGAGCAAGTAGCGTGTGAACCCATAACATATGGTTCTGATGTAGTTAGTTCCGGATTAGTGTATTTTGGATCAATATTTTGAGATGCCCATACAACTGCCTGCCCAACTGTCATTCCTAGAAAATTTTCCCATCCAACTGTTTCTAGATGAGGATCTTGGAACGCTTCTGTAGTAACCATGTGAATAGGTCCGCCACCAGCCATTGTTTCTTGAATAAAGGCATGATTACGCAAACAAGTTGGTGTTGGGTGGTGATCGATATATTCACCAACCATTTCCTTTGTATGATCATACCATTTTTTTTCATAATTTTCTCCATTGGCATTTTGAGTGTAAGTTTTTAAATGTAAGAAATAGGCTCCAACTGGACCATATCCATCTTTAAATCTACATAAAACAATTCTGTTTTCCATTTGAGTCATTTTAGCACCAACAGCAATTGGCAATGCATAAGCTGAACCATTACTCCAAGGTGCGTACCAAGTTCTACCCATTCCTTCTCCAACAGCTCTTGGTTTGAATATGTGGGATGCTCCACCAGCAGCAACTATTACTGTTTTTGCTCTAAATACGTGGTAGTCCCCTGTTCTCATGTTAAATCCTACTGCTCCACCCACTCTATTCTCTTTTGTTTCATCCATAAGTAGATGTGTAATCATAATTCTATTGTATATTTTGTCAGCAGATTTTTTTGCAGCTTCTGCAACAATTGGTTTGTAACTTTCGCCATGTATCATTATTTGCCATTTACCTTCTCTTAAATAACGACCAGTTTTTTCATTTTTCATCATAGGCAAACCCCACTCATCAAACATATGTACTGTTGAGTCAACATGACGAGCCATGTCATAACCAAGATCTTCTCTCACCATACCCATTAGATCATTACGAGCATATCTCACATGATCTTCGGGCTGATTTTCATCCCATTGCATACCCATATAACAGTTTATTGCATAAAGACCCTGAGCCACAGCTCCACTTCTGTCAATATTTGCTTTTTCAACGCAAATTATTTTTAAATCTCTACCCCAGTGCCTAGCCTCAAAAGCCGCACCTGTTCCAGCCATGCCTCCACCTACAACTAAAATATCACAATTTTCTAATACAGTTTTTCTAGCCATTAATAATAAACTCCCTTTTTGAATGCGCTTTTTTCTACTTTAGGTAATTCTTTGTTTGTATTTAAACCCTCTGGTTCAGAATAAAGAATTTGAGAATTAATCTCCCCTTGGTTTGGTTTCTCACCTTCGGCAAGTTTTGGGATAAATTTACCCCAAGGTTTTGTTGTAATTGGAGATACAAAATCTTTTTCGGTTCCATTTCTAAATTTTATTTTCCAAGAGATTGTTCCTTTTTCTTCTTCTCTTCTAACTCTTACGCTATGTCCCATTGGTGCGAAATCAGCGTAACCACGAACATCAATTGCATGATTAGGACATGCTTTAACACATGAATAACATTCCCAACAAAAATTTGGTTCTATATTTTTTGCTCTTCTAATTGTTTCATCTATATGCATAATGTCTGAAGGACAAATATCTACGCAATGTCCACATCCATCACAACGAGTCATGTATACAAAAGTTGACATAATTTTATTTTTTTCCTTTCAGTATCATATTAATAATGTTTTGGCTCTTCTCTTTTTATACCTAAGCCAAATTGTTCTGGTGCATCTGCTTCTGGTGGAAGATTATCTCTAGAACCATCGGCTTCTGCTAAATTTTTTTGTATTGCTGCTCCTGGCTTGTAAAACATATGTGCAAATTTTGACCAATATACTCCACCAAAAAGCACAAGGTTGGATACAATAAATAAAACTAAAAATACTTTATCATCCCATCTATCATTTAAATTTAATGATTGCAGGTAAGACCATATTAATCCAAATAAACAAGTTGCAACAAGTGCTAGTACAAATAAATCAGCTTTAATAATTCTATACCAAGGTTGAGCTTCTGAATAAACATCTACTCTTAAAAAAAACCAAAACCATGATCCTCCCAGCACTGTCATTATAGCTCCTACGTGCCAAATAATAGGCCATGCTGAAGGAGTTTCTGAATTTGGATTAGAATAACAAAATATCATTATTACAGAACCGATCCAAAATAATATAGTTCCGTACATTCCTAAGAGATGAGCCGCTCTTCTTTTTCCTGCTCCTAATTCTGATGTAGTTGCAATATCGCTTACTATAGTTTTTGAAATTACAGAAATTTTCTCAGATGAACTTAGGGTTTTCTTAGCAGATAGTTTTGCTTTTTTTGCATTTTTAAAAAAATATTTAACATTTTTTTTATGAATTATGTCTAATAAGGTGCCTGCTATTACTAGTATTGCCATAACTACCACGAAACTTTGCATAAATATTGTTGGCACAGTTTCTGATAGCAACGCAAATGGATTTGTTAAAAACACAGTGTATTATCTCCTTTTTAGATTTGAGTTTTTTAGTACACTTATAATAATAGATCAACCGCGTTATATTGACATTTCAACAGCATATATGCCAAATTTATTTAGATTTTCTTATATAATGTTGCATTGAAGGAATAACACCCCTTACTCCACCCTGGGGATTCTCAACATCGCCTGCTCTTCTTGGAATCAAGTGAATATGACAATGATTAATAGATTGACCTGCTATTTTTCCACAATTAGTTCCCAAATTAAATCCTTTAATTGTTTGATCTTCGTTCTCTATTTTGTTTTTACTTAAAATAATAATTTTATTACAAGCAACAAATTCATCGGCTGATAATTCAAAATAGCTTTTAATGTGCCTTTTTGGAATAATTAATACATGAAATTTTGATACAGGATAAGAATCAAAAGTTGCGTAAGCCAAATCATTTTCGAAAATGTATTCTTTTTTATCAGTATTACAAAACAAACAAGGATTATTTGGATCTCTCATAATAATTTATTAAAATTTTTTTGTTTTTTTATCTCTTTGTTATAAATTAATGAAAGTTTTTTAAATATTGTATTATCTTTTCTTTTCCATTTAATTTCATTAATATTTTTAACTGATGTTACTCCTTTGCCAGAGCCAATTAATATTATCTCTTCAAATTTATTTAATTGCTTTAAGATAATATTTTTTTTTATAATTCTTATTTTTTTTTCAAAATACTTATAGTTTGTGCCTTTATAAAAATTATTTATAGGAGAAAAAATTTTATTATTAGATACAAAAAGCAAGTTTGATGTTCCTGTTTCTAAAATTTTGTTACCAACTTTTAATGCTATATCTGATTTGTTGGTATTTAACTTTGACAAATGTTTTAGTATTATCTTATATTTTAAGTTTTTGTATTGAGGATTAATTCTTTTATAGTTAACTAATTGTAAATTAAAATTACTAGTAGTTTTGAATTTATTTCTTAGAGATACTGATATCAATTTTTTGTTAATAGCTACCCTTAACAAATGATTATATTTTTTATTTTTTTTAATATTTATATTAATTAATTTTAATATTTTTAAATTAATTTTTTTTTCATAAATTTTATAAGCTTTTAAAGATTTTATTAAATTATCTATATGCGATTTAAAAAAAAGTATTTTTGCTGGTTTTCCATAAATCCACATTGTTGTAAAAACACCATGATCATTCCATAGATCTCTAAATTTAATTTCTTTTAAATCTTTACGCTGATAAGATTTTTTTAATAAGTATTTTACCATTTGTTGTTAAAAATGAATCCGGATGAAATTGAAATCCGTATACATCATCCTTTCTATTTTCGAAACCCATAGCTATACCTGTTGTAGAGCATCTCATTGTTATTTCAAAATTTTTTTTAAAAAAAGGCTCTTTAAGTTTAAGTGAATGGTAGCGACCTACTTTAAATTTAGAATTTTTTTTAAATAATGATTTATTACTCGTCACAGTAACGCTTGACTGATGCCCATGAAAAATCCGTTTTTGTTGAACAATATTTGCTTTTTCACAATATAATATTTGCTGATATCCTAAACATATACCTATTATCTTTTTCTTGCCTTTGTACTTTTTATAGATTTTAGATGTTCCTGGATAATCTTTGGGAGAACCTGGGCCTGGAGAAAAAACAATTATTTTTGATTTATCCAATAAATTTTGGTTGAGATTAAAAAAATTTGAACAATATACTTTCTGAAATTCAGAAAATTGATGAACCACATTCCAAGTAAAAGAATCTTGATGGTCAATAATATAGATCATTTATATAACTCCAATAAGGATTTTGCTTTAATAAAATTCTCGTTAAATTCTTTTCTTGCTGCACTATCTAAAACAACTCCTGAAGCTGCAGAAATTTCTGAAAAATTTTTATAATTTAAAATAGATCTAATAATTATATTAAATCTCATATCTTTATTAAATTTTATATAACCAAAACTACCTGTAAAAATATTTCTATCTTCTTTTTCTTGTTGATTTAATAATTCAAGAGTTCTAATTTTTGGACATCCAATAACAGAGCCCCCTGGCATCATTGCTTTAATAATATCTTTAATTTTACAATAATTATTCAACCTTCCTTCAACGCTAGTAACATAATGATATAAATGCTTAAATTCTTCCACATATTTTTTCTTTTTAATTTTTACACTTCCGGCTTTGCATATTCTTGATAAATCATTTCTTTCCATATCAACAATCATATTGTGTTCTTTAGTTTCTTTAATGTTGTTTTTAAAAAAATTTAGAGCTGTTGATTTATTTGTAAATTTATTTTTTTTTAATGTTCCGGCTATAGGTTTTGTGATTATATTTTTTCCTTTTTTTGAAATTAAAGTTTCTGGAGAACAGCTAACGATAGAATAATTTTTATCTCTTATCATAAAAGATTCTGGGGAAGCATTAGATTTCATTAATCTCCAGAAAAAATTTATAGGATTAATTAGAGATTTATTTTTATACTTTGTGCATATTTTGATTTGGTAAGTTTCTCCTTTTCTAATTTTTTTTGAAAAAATATTAAATATTTTTTTGTACTTCTTGTAATCTATATTTAATTTAAATGGACTAAGAATTTTTGTAGATTGAAAGGAATTATTAAATTTCTGTGATTTGATGTTTGATATGATAGAGATTTTTTTTCTAATTTTTATTATTGTTTCAGGTTTATAAAATACACCTTTATAAAAATTTAGTTTTTTTTGTTTTTTTATCTTTAATCCTAATAAATTATTAAGTATCTCATATCCAAAAAATCCAAGGTATAAATCAGTTTCTTTTCTATATTTGCGTTTTTCAAATGAATTTAAAAAATTAACTATATTTTTATTATTTAAAATAATCTTTTTTGAAAAATCTGTATAAATATTATACCCACCATTAAATTTATAAATTATTACTGGTTTATTTGATTGATAAAGTTTCTCTAGGTATGGACTAAATTTAAATTTATACAGTTTGCGCTCTTTCAATTGCTCTCTCTTTTATTGGCAAATGTATCAAACCTGCAAAAATAGATAAAGCGATAGAAATGTACCATGCATAATCAAATGATCCATAAAGATCGTAAAAAACTCCACTTAAATATGCTCCTAAAAATGAACCAACTTGGTGGCTTAGAAAAACAAATCCGTACAATAAACCAATATATTTTGTACCAAATATATGTGCTACCAAACCGTTAGTAGGGGGTACTGTAGCTAGCCATAAAAATCCAAAAGTTACACCAAAAACCATAGCATTGAATATACTTGGTGGTAAAAATATAAAGTAAATGATTGAAACTCCTCTTAATAGGTATATTGCGCTCAATATTAATTTTTTACTAAACCTTGTTGATAGATAGCCCGCAGTTATAGTGCCTATCATATTAAACAATCCAATTAATGCCAATATTGCAGCAGCACACCATTCGGGAAGTCCTCGATCGTTAACATAAGTCGGTATATGAGTTGCCACTAACGCTATATGCCAACCACATACAAAAAATCCAAGTGTCAAGTAATTAAAACTACTATTAGAAAAAGCTTCCTTTATTGCTTCCATAGCTGTTTGTTTATTCTCTTGGACTGTGGTTCCAACTGGCATTTTTGGCGTTGTTACAAATAAAGCAACAACAAGACCTAAAATAAGAAAAAAAATGAAAAATAATATTGTTGTTTGCCATCCCGCCTCTATTAAGGAATATCTTACAATTAAAGGTGATACAAAATACCCAAATGATCCGGCAGAAGTAACAATTCCAGTGGCAATTGTTCTATTTGATAAAGGAAAATGTTTAGCAACAACTGCAACAGGTATACTTATAGCTGTAGATGCCAAACCTACTCCAATCAATATTCCCATGGTTAATGTGAAGTAAAATCCTGTATTAAATCCTAAATAAAATAAATAAACACCTGCTAGATAAAATAAAAAACCTATAAAAATTGCAACATTGCCACCATATTTATCCGTAATAATTCCAAACAAAGGTCCAAACAATCCCCAAAGAAAAAGTTGCAAACCTATTGCAAAACCAAAATGAGTAATTGAAATGTCTAAGTCTGTTGAAAAATCTAAATAAAAGAGACCAAATGTTTGTCTTACTCCTAGAGAAATTATTACTACTATGCTTGCTGCTATTAATGTTATCAAAGCTGTTTTGCTTTGAAAAAATTTTTCTGGACTCATTTAATATTTTTTAATGCGGTTCTTAAATCATTTATCAAATCTTGTGGATCTTCAAGACCTATATGAAGTCTAACTAAATGTTCGTCTTTATTTAATCCTAAATATTTTCTATTACCTAATTCTCTAAACTCTTGCTGTAAAGCAAGACTTTCAAAACCTCCCCAACTATATCCATATCCAAATAATTTTAAAGAATTTACAAATTTAAGAACAGACTTTTTGCTTTTTGCTTTAATTTTTAAACCCATCAATCCTGAAGCACCAGAATAATATTTTTTCCACATTTTATAATTATGTGATCCTTTTTTGTAAGGATATAAAAGTTTAATTTTTTTATTTTTAGATAAAAAATTTGCAATTTTTTTTGCATTTTCTTGATGTTTGTCTAAACGTATATCTAAAGTTCTCAATCCTCTTATTACAAGATAAGCATCATCGGGCCCTAGTCTTAATCCTGTTATTTTATTTGCTTTCTCAACATATTTAAAAACTCTTTTATTTACTGCTAAACTTCCTCCCATTACATCTGAGTGCCCAGAATAATATTTAGTTGCAGAAACAATAGACATATCAAAACCCAATTTAATTGGTTTCAAAAAATATGGTGTAGCCCAAGTGTTATCTATTGCTGTAAAAATTTTATATTTTTTTGCAATTGATACTATTCTAGATAAATCTTGAAACTCGAAAGAATTGCTTCCTGGGCTTTCAACATAAATTAATTTTGTTTTTTTGGTAACTTTGTCTTTTAATGTATTTAAATCATGAGGATTATAAAAAACTGTTTTAATATGGAATGATTTAAGAAAATCTTGAGTTAGAAGCCTTGTTGGATAATAAACTGGATCTGCAACAAGAATTTCATCACCTGGACGAACAATGCTAAAAATTGATAAAAAAACTGAACCAAATCCCGTTGGAGTTAAAAAAACATGGTGGCATTCTTCCATTTTTTTTAACATTTGTTGTAAAATAAATGTTGTTGAAGTTCCTTGTCTTCCATAATCGAAATGACCACCTATTGGATTTTTTTTACCTTTGGCTTGAGTTCTCCGAAGTTCATTCATTGTTTTAAATATTATTGTTGAGGCTCTAACTACAGGCGGGTTAACTGACTGATTATAATAATCTTTAGCGGTATGTTTTAAGAATGTTCTAAATGATTTAGTCATAATAAATTTGATATGATACTAAGACAATGCTATATCCATCGAATATGTCAATAAAAAGAAGCAAAGGAGATTATGGGATACCCAAAAAAGCATAGAGGCCGAAGAAAAATGGGCTCTAAAAAGAGAAGAGCAAGAAAAAAGAATAAGAAAAAATAATCTAAAATTTATTATTTAATCCAACCACCGCCAAGAACTTTATGGCCAAATTTGTCTTTATTGTAAAAGACGCAAGCTTGTCCAGGCGAAATTCCATCTTCTGATTCCATTAAATTTACTTCTGCTGTATTTTGATCTTTTATATTTACTTTGGCTTCAAGAAGTTTACCCGTCGATCTTACTTTAACAAAAATATTTTGTTCAAATTCTTTCTTTTCACTCAATAAATTTAAATCTTTTAATAAAATATTTTTTTTTCCAAGTTTTTCCTTTGGACCAACTATTATTTCATTATTTTCAGAATCTATTTTAATAACATAAAGAGGTTCTTTGCTAGAAACTTTTATTCCTTTTCTTTGTCCAATTGTAAAATTAATTATTCCTTCGTGTATACCAATTACTTCGCCATCTGAATTTTTAATATTTCCTTTTTTAAATGAATCTGGTTTAAATTTTTTAATAACAGAAGAGTAATCACCATTAGGCACAAAACATATATCTTGGCTATCGGGCTTGTCAGCTACATTTAATTGAAGTTCTTTTGCTATTTCTCTAGTTTTGTCTTTCAACATTTTTCCTAAAGGAAATCTTAAATAATTTAATTGTTCCTTTGTAGTGTTAAATAAAAAATAACTTTGGTCTCTATTTTCATCAACAGCTCTATACATACTCGTTGAGTTATTTTTTGTTATACTTTTTACATAATGTCCTGTTACTAATGCTTCTGCGTTAAGATTTTTTGCAACTTCTAATAAATCTTTAAATTTTACCGTTTGGTTACACTGAACGCATGGAATAGGCGTTTCTCCTTTAAGATAACTATCTACAAAATTATCAACAACTCCTTGCTTGAACTTGTCTTGATAATATAAAATTTTATGTTCTATGCCTAATTTATGAGCTACTCTTTTTGCATCCATTATATCTTGTCCAGAACAACATTGTTTTGATTTTGCTACTTCTTTGCTATCGTCATAAAGTTTTAGTGTTATCCCTATTACATTATAACCTTCTTTTTTCATCATTCCTGCTACAGTAGAAGAGTCAACTCCTCCTGACATGGCTACAACGATAGTAGTATCTGAAGGTTTTTTTTGAATTCCAATCGAGTTTAATTCTGTATTCATTTGATGGTATTTATACTTATTTCTAATATAAATTAAATTAAATGATTATAGATTTTGAGCCAGGGGATAAAGTTATTAATCCAGCTAATAAAAGCTGGGGAATTGGTCAAGTTCAATCAATTATTAAAGAAAAAATAACTGTCAATTTTGAAAATGTTGGTAAAAAAGTAATTAATTCAAAAAATATTGAATTAAAAAAATTTGAAAAAAATGAATGAAGTTAATTTAAAAGATATAATTGAAAAACAAATAGATACATTTATTTATGCAGGCAAGATAGCAATAGAATTAAGAAATAAAGGACTAGCTAAAGAAATTAAATCTGATGGCACTCCTGTAAGTAATGGAGATTTAGAAATAAATAAAATTATTACCAATAAATTATTAGAGTTAACTCCAGATTTACCAATTGTATCAGAGGAAACATCTCACAATAAATCTACTAAAGATCTTACTAACTTTTGGCTGGTTGATCCAATTGATGGAACTTATGACTATATTAACAATTTAGACGAATTTACAATTAATGCAGGTTTAATATTAAATAAAAAACCTGCAGCTGGATTAATATATGCTCCAGCAAAAAAAAGAATGTTTTATTCATATGGAAAAAATAAGGCTTATGAATTAACAGATGGAAAATTAATAAATTTAAACTGTAGTAATATATCTAAAGAACGACCAATTAAATTTGTTTCTTACTCAAGTAAAATAAAACCTGAAATTGAAAACATTTATAAAGATATTGGAGTAACAGACTTTGTAAGAATGAAGAGTTCATTAAAATTTTGTGTAATAGCTTCTGGCGAGTTTGATGGATATGTGGCTGAAGCAAGAGCTTGTGAATGGGATATTGCTGCAGGTCATGCAATTCTCCAAAGTGCAGGAGGAATAATTACAGACTTCAATGGTAACGAAATTTTATATGGTAAAAAAAATTTTAAAAATCCAAGTTTAATTTTAAAAAGAAGTAAAAATTTATAGTGAGCGAACAATTAAGAATAATACTAATTATAATAGTTTCTGTATCAATATTTGGTTTATTATTATTTGTCTTTGTAAAAAACTATATCAAAAATAAAATTTTATATTATCTTGAAGAAAAAAATAAAAAATCTAAAGAAGATTAATTATTTTTAAATACTCATTTTTTTCAAGCTCCATAACTCTTCTTGATACTTCAAAATTAAAACCTGATCTCGCTAAAACACCTATATCTTTTTTATAAAAAAGTGGTCTGTTGGCTTCATCTCGACTTGGTCCAATTCTTTTTTTTTTACATATTTTTATTGCTGAAAAAAAATCTTGATCCTCATTATTTGTATGAATTTTTTCTATAGTGTTCTTAATATATTTTTCGCCTACACCTTTACTGAATAAATAGTTTCTAATTTTGTTAATTGATGAACCTCGTTGAATTAAACTTTTAGCTTTAGACTCGGAATAGAATTTATCATTTATAAATTTTGATTTTTCTAAGTCTTCGATAACAATATCTATTAAATCGTTAATATTGCTTTTTTTGACACTTTCTATTTTATTTTTTAAGTATTTTTTTAATAAATAAGTTTTTAACTGTTGCTTTGATGGTGCAAATTTTTCAATATAATTAAACGCAAAATTACGCATCTCATCAACAGTTAATTCTAAATTTTTTTTTTTATTTTTTATAGGAATCATGGATACTTTTAATATAATATAAAATAATATGTTTGAGCAAATATCAGCTTTTTTTACAATAGAAATGATCTATCTATGGTTGAGCTTTGGTGTAATCCCTTTTTGGTTTATATTAATATTTTTTCCTCAATCTAAAGTTTGTGGACTTTTAGCAACATCAATTTTTCCATTTCTAATTTTAGGAACCGTTTATGTTTACTTAATCTACTACTTTTTTAATACTGGTTATGATTTTCTTGAAAACTTTGAGTTATATTTAGGAATATATAACTTAGCTAATTTATTTGAAAATGAAGCTTTTTTGATATTGATATGGACACATTTTTTGGCAATGAATTTATTTTGCGGAGCATGGATAGTTCGTGACAGTCAAAAATACTTTATTTCAAAATATTTTAATGCAATACCTTTAATAATTACATATTTTGTTGGACCTGTCGGTATTGTTATATATTGGATTATTAGAATTTTTTTCGCAAAAAAAATAAGTTTATTTGATTAGGCAATTATTTAATTACTTTAAATCCTGAATTTGACATACTTCCAAAGCCGCCCTCAATATGTGAAACTTTTTTAAATCCCATTTCTTTTAAAGTTTTAACTGCTAAAGCCGATCTTCCTCCAGCTGCACAAAACAAAACAATTTCTTTATTTAAATCTAAATTATTTTTTTGAACAAATGCGCTTTCGGGATGAATTGAAAATTCTAACAAGCCTCTTGAAATGTGAAAAGAATTATCAATTCTACCTAATTTTTGTAATTCAACCGTATCTCTAATATCAATTAAATTACATTCATTATTACTTGACATTTCTAAAGCCCGTTCTGGAGAAATTGTAGTAATTTCATTTAAAGCTTCCTTTACAAGGATTTGTGATGATTTAATATTCATATTAAAATATACTATATATTATGAAGGAATTAAAAATAAAGAAAAAAAAATCAATTTTAAGAAAATTATTAATTAAATTGAATCGTATTCTCGGATTTGAAATAATTGATCAAAGCAACTATTCGATTGATTCCTTTGACAAATATGGATATGAAAATTTATCTAAAGAGGGCGTTCATTCTATTACTATGCCATTAGGAAAACTGGAAATTAAAAGACCGGTTAAATCTTTGCATATTATCTTGAGAAGCTGTGCTTCTGTAAAAATGCTAAGTCAATCTAAAGACAGAATATTTAGTAAAGAAAAATATGAATATTCTATAAGGACACTAAACTCTTTGGTTAAATCACTAAATTATTCAAAAAAAATATTTAACAATATAGGTCTAAAATTAACAATTGTAGACCATAATTCTGAAAATAATATTATTCAAAAGTATCAACAAATTTTAAATAACCAATTTTTTGATTATGAAATTGTCAATCTTGAGTTTGAAAAATACAAATCGTCAATAGAAAGTATTAATGAACAAAACAAAACTGTAACTGAAAATCAAAAATCTAATATGTCTAATATTAAACAATCTTTAAATTTAGCTAAAAATTCTGATGATTTAATATATTTTGTTGAAGATGATTACTTGCACAAAGACAATTCTATTGAAGAAATGATTTATGCTTATGAAAAATTTGCAACATTGCTTAATGATGAATTATTTTTGTGCCCAATTGATTACCCTTATCTTTATATGGATCCAAACAAAACAAACATTTTAATTGGAAATTCCTATCATTGGAGAAGAATAGATCAGACATTGTGTACTTTTTTGACAAGTGCTCAAATGATTAATAAGCATTTTAACCAGTTAATAAGCATGTGTGAAAAAGAACATCATCCATTTGAGAAACCTTTGCATGAAATTTATAAAAAAGAATATTGTTTTAGTCCAATTCCTTCATTAGCAGTACATTTCACTAATATAAATTCTATTTATGGAATATCTCCAAATGTCAATTTAAGCAAATTATGGATAAAAAATGAATTTAAAGAGTAAATTGCTTATAAAAGCTCATTTTTAAGAGCTTTTTTTAATTTCTTTATTAATCGATATGATTGATTTTCTAGATTTTGCAGCCTTTATTAAATTTTTAAAAACTTAATAAAGGCTGTTGTGAAAAGTTTACTTATTAAAAACTTCTTTAAGCGCTTTTGCAGGTAAAAATTTTACCTTTTGTGAAGCTGCGATTTGGATCTGTTCTCCAGTTCTTGGATTTCGTCCAATTCGGGCTTTTCTTTTTGCTACTTTATAAGTACCAAAACCAGCAATTTTAACTGAATCGTCATTTTTCAATGCATCCAAAATAGTGTTGGTAATAGTATCAAAAGTACGCTCAGCATCAGCTTTACTTTGATTTAAAGAACCAGCCAATTTAGCGACTAATTGTTTCTTGTTCATTTTAGCTCCGGTTTTAAAGGTTTATGAATGTATACTTAACAAAATCGTTGATATTTCAAGCTTTTTTTTAGTGTGTATTAAAAAAAAAATAACAATATATGGTATTAAAAAAGTGTTGATTTATATAGTTTATTTAAAATTTAAAAAACCTTTAAAATAAGCCTAAATCTTTTAAGTCATTAAAAGTGGCAAAAAACATTAAAGATAGCAATAAAAACAATCCGATTCGAAAAAAACCTTCTTGAGTTTTTTGACTTAAAGGACGGCCTAAAAGCTTTTCAAATGCATAAAACATCAAATGACCACCATCCAACATTGGTATAGGAAATAGGTTAATTAAGCCTAAACTAATAGAAATATATGCCATCATACTAATAAAAGGTATAATTCCAAACTCAGCAACTTGTCCTGATATTTTGGCTATTCTTATTGGACCGCCTAACTGCGATGAATCTCCAGAACCTGCAAGCATTGATCCTAAATATTTCAATGAAGAAGAGGCAACAAAATAAACTTCATTTAAAGAATAAATTAACGCTTGTCCCGGGCCCAATTTAACATGATTAATTTCATTATTATAAGGACTTAATCTAATGCCTATCATTCTTTTCTTAATTTTATTTCCTAGATTATCTTCGCTATCAACAAGATTTGGTTTAACTTTTAATACAATATCCTTATCATATCTTGATAGTTTAAAATCAATATATTCTGATGTTGACATTGCTATTAACTTTGAAACATCAAGAATACTATCAACTTTAGTATTATCAATTTCAAGAATTATATCATTTTTTTTCATCCCAGCTATCTCAGCTGGGCTTTCTTTTTGAACTTCATCAATTACCGCGGAGGTAAAATCTTTACCTATAAACATATAGATAAATAAAAAAATAAATATAGCTAAAACAAAATTAGCAGCAGGGCCTCCAGCAACAATTAATGATCTTTGATATAAAGGCTTTGTTACAAATAATTTTTCTTGGTCTTCCTTTTTATACTTTTTTAATAATTCTTCTTGATCTGCTTGAGAAAAAACATTTCTATCTCCAAAAAATTTTACATATCCGCCAAGTGGTATCCAACAAATTTTCCATCTTGTTCCTGATTTATCATTCCAACCAAATATTTCTTTACCAAATCCAATAGAAAAATCGGTTACTCCTACACCATATTTTTTTGCAAAATAATAATGTCCATACTCGTGAATAAATACAACCACAAGTATCAAAACCATAAATGGAATAATAAAATTAAACATATTTTATATTATATAACAACTAATGTTTTAAAAATAGTCTTTCAATCGATTATTTTAATTTCCAAGAAAAAATCGGCATAAATGTTGCTAAAATAAATGAGCAAAATAGCAATGATTGTGAAACAATTGATGGAAAAAAGTCAGTTGGAAATATTATGCCTACTAATATTGATTTAGAAAAATCTGGACTTGGAAATAATAATATACCAGAAACCAAACCAATAATAATTGATATATATGAATTTTTCTCATTCAAAGATTTTGAATAAAAACTATAAAAAACAGTTAGTACCGCAGCACAACAAAAAAGATCGGCAAGTAAAAATAAATATAAAATACTCAAACCTTTAGATGCAACGAAAAATGCAATTAAAGATAATAAAATTATTATTTGTTTTGATAGATTTAAATAATTTCCTTTAAATTCAATAACTTTTTTTCCATCAACAACAATTAAGCTAGAGATTGCATTTATCAATGTATCAATACTACTAACTGTTAATGATATGGCTAAAACCAATATGATTATTGATAAGGCAACAGACTGTTCTTTTAGTAGTAAGTAAAAGAAAGCAAGATCTGGCACTACTTTACTGTTTTGAGAAACGGCAACCAATCCACTAAAACCCATTATAAAAACTACAGGAATAATAATTATGAACGAAAGTATTAAACTTTTTTTTAAAACATAATTGTTTTTTGCAGCATAAATCCTTTGCCAATTGCCTTGATGAAAAAGATTGGTAGCAGCAACCGCAATAAAGAATGTTAATCCAGCTGTAAAATTTGGTATATAATTTGGACTTAATAAGTTTGGCTTATTTAACTTAATAAATTCAAAATTAAACTCATTAGAATTAAATGAAATTAAGTACGAAAAAGCCAATAACAATAACAAAACAAAAACAATAAATTGTATATTGTCAGTAATAATTGAAGCTCTTAATCCACCGTACAGAGTATAGATAAGAGAACTAACAATTACGATTAAAGCTGTTATCCATAAGTCAGTGTTTGAGATATATTTAATTAAAATTGATACAGCAGTAACTTCTGCAATTAAAAATATGGTCATATAAAAAATTGACAAAAATAAAATCAATTTAAATAATTTGGATCCAAATCTTATTCTTATAATCTCAATTAAAGTTTTCCCTTTTGGGTATAATGTTCTAAATTTTTTTCCTAAATAAATTAAAATGAATAATGGAAATGCTGTACCTAGCGCATATCCAATTACAGCACCGATACCACCCCATGTTGCCGCAGAAGCTGGACCAAACAATATCCATGCTCCTAATGCTGATGCAACTAGGCTAGCTGTTAATGAAAATGTTCCAACTGATCTATTTGC
The DNA here is from genome assembly GCA_003212415.1 of Pelagibacteraceae bacterium AG-439-F23. Classification (GTDB taxonomy): domain Bacteria; phylum Pseudomonadota; class Alphaproteobacteria; order Pelagibacterales; family Pelagibacteraceae; genus Pelagibacter. The sequence goes on along the minus strand of QCPT01000005.1, from coordinate 8,903 downwards.
AACTAAATAATTATTTAAGCCTTGATATTTATTGGAATAAATAATTCCAATTATTAGAAATATAATGCTTATAACTAATGTTAATAAAATTGCCGATGATTGACTTAATATATTTATTTGCTCCAATTTTCTCCCTTTCTGAATTACCGGACAGGTTCTAAGGGTATATCTCAGCTATAATTAGCACCCCTTTTTTTTATTTATAAACTATTTTAACTATTATTAAAGAATAATTTAAAATATTTATTATTCCTTTATAGTTATTAAAAATGAAAAAAATTTTTTTATTTATAATTATATTAACATCAACTGAAGCTTTAAGCTTTGAGAAAACTACTAATTTTACGTTTGAAAAATTTGAAAATGCTCAAATGAATGGAAAAACTATAGTTATAAATGCATGGAATGAAAATTGCATGACTTGTGCAAAACAATCAAAAATTTTTGTAAAAGCTATAAACGATTTTAAAAATGTTGAGTTTTTATTTTATGAGCAAAATAAATATAAAGAAATTGCAAATGCACTAAATATAAAATTTTGGACAACTATTGTCGTTTATAAAGGTCAAATTGAAATTGTTCGTAAAATAGGATTGACCAATAAAGAAGAGATTTATCAGCTGATCAAAAAAGGAATTTAATTTAAAACTTCTTCAGCACTAACATACTTATGTCCAAAAACATCTGCTACAGCTTTATATGTAACTTGTCCTTTGTGAACATTTAATCCTGCTAAGAAATTAGTGTCATTTCTTAAAGCTTTATTATAACCATCATTGGCTAGCTTTGTTAAAAAAGGCAAGGTAGCATTATTTAATGCAATTGTAGAAGTTCTCGGAACACCACCGGGCATATTAGCTACGCAGTAATGAACGACATCATCAACAATATAAGTTGGTTCGGCATGAGTTGTTGGTTTACTTGTTTCTACACATCCTCCTTGATCAATCGCTACATCTACAATAACCGATCCGCGCTTCATATTTTTTATCATTTCTTTTGTAACTAATTTTGGAGCTTCTGCTCCTGGAATTAAAACGCCTCCAACTAATAAATCACAATTTGATACTAATTTTTCTAAATCTATTTTGTCACTTAATTGAGGAGTAATTTTATCTCCAAAAATTTCACTTAATTGTTTAAGTCTTGCTTCAGATTTATCTACAATATGGACTTTTGCTCTCATTCCTGTGGCTATAATTGCAGCATTTTCACCAACTACACCGCCGCCAAGAATTACTACTTCCGCAGGCTCTCCGCCCGGTGCTCCTCCTAACAAAATACCTCTGCCTTTTTGATTTTTTTCTAAACAATGAGCTCCAGCTTGAACTGACATTCTTCCAGCTACTGCACTCATAGGAGCTAAAAGAGGAAGTCTTCCATTGTTATCTGTTACTGTTTCATATGCAATGCATACAGATTTTGAATCTATTAATCCTTGGGTCAACTCTTTTGCTGCTGCTAAATGAAGATAAGTAAAAATAATTTGGTTTTCTTTTATCATTTTGACTTCATTAGATAAAGGTTCTTTAACTTTAACAATAATTTCAGCATCATTAAAAATATCTTCTGCTTTATCTATTATTTTAGCTCCAGCACTTTTGTATTGATCATTATCAAAACCTGCTTCAAATCCACCATTATTTTGAACTAAAACTTCATGGCCATTCGAAGTTAAAGTTTTCACACTTTCAGGAGTTAAACCAATTCTGTTTTCTTGAGGTTTTATTTCCCTGGGAACACCGATTTTCATTAAATTAAATTAATTTTTTTTACTTTTAGAATAGTTAGTTATTCCAGTTCTAAGTTTGTCTATTATTTCATCAATATGTTTTTTTTCACAAATAAACATTGGAGCAATAATTAAACAATCGCCAGTTGCTTTAAAATTAATTCCAGCATCATAACAATGTTTGAAAGTAGTAAATCCTGCTGCACCTGGTTTCTTATCCATCTTCATGTCAATACCGCCCATCATCCCATATCCTCTTATATTATCAACCGCATCTAAATCTTTAAGAGACATTAAACCTTTTTGGAAATATGGTGACATTTCTTTTGCTCTTTTAAAAATATCTTCTTTTTCAATAATATCTTGAACAGCTAATGCGGCAGATACTGCAATAGGTATTCCTGAATAAGTATAACCATGAAATAATTCAATTGCTCCTTTTGGAGAATTTTCCATTATAGCATCATAAATTTCTTCTTTACATGCTACAGCGCCCATTGGAACTATTCCATTAGTTGTTGCTTTTGCCATTGTCATAATATCTGGAGTAACTCCATATTCTTGTGATGCAAAAGGTGATCCTGTTCTTCCCCATCCGGTAATAACTTCATCGAAAATTAATAAAATTCCATGTTTATCACATATTTCTCTTAATCTTTGTAAATATCCTTTTGGTGGAACCAAAGTTCCAGTTGATCCAGCAATTGGTTCAACTATACATGCTGAAATATTTTCTGACCCAAAGTTAGCACAAATTCTTTCTAGATCATTTGCTAATTCAGCTCCAGTTTCTGGCTGTCCCGATACAAATTTATGTTCTGGTAAATGAGTGTGTCTCATGTGAACTACACCTGGCATCAACACACTAGCAAAAGTTTTAACATTGTTAACCATTCCTCCTACTGATGTTCCGCCAATATGCATACCATGATATGCTCTTTCTCTTCCAACAATTCTAAATCTTTCTCCTTGCCCTTTTGCTTTATGATAAGCAATTGAAATCTTAATAGCTGTTTCAACCGCATCTGAACCGCCTGTTGAATAAAAAATTCTATTTAAATTTCCTGGTGTATGTTTTGAAATTCTTGTAGCAAGTTCAAAAGAACCACCAAAACCTTGTTGAAATGGTTGGGCATAATCTAATTTCTTTAATTGATTAGTTATAGCATTTATAATTTCTTCTCTTCCATGTCCCAGAGGATTGCAGAATAATCCTGAACTAGCATCTATTTGTGTTTGTCCTTGGTGGTTTTTTAAATATACACCTTTTGCTTCAGTAATTAATCTTGGATTTTCTTTAAAATCTCTATTGGATGAAAAAGGCATCCAATGTTCATTAAGTGAATTTGGTATTTCGGGCTTTTCTGAGCTCATAATTAATTTTTTTATGTTTGCTGATTCTTCTAAACTAGTTTTTTTTATTTAAACAGCAAATAAATTAAACAAGTTAAAAGAATACAACCATAGATTGTTAATAGATTATTTTTCAAGTAATACTTAACAATTCTTAGTTTACTTAAGCTTTGTAATGCATTTTAATGCTGAGCGTAAATTAAATTTAATTAACAGGAGATAAAATGAAAAAAATATTAAGTTTTATTCTTGGGAGTATTGTTGCTCTTAACTTAAGCATGTCAGTGGCTAATTCAGCTGCTACAGAAGTTAGAGTTGCATTTTTCTTAGAATGGCCAACTCCAAACCAAGAAGATAAAGTTAAGAAGCTTTTTGATAAAGCTCTAGGTGTTCCAGTTAAATGGACTAACTTCTCAAACGGTGGAGCAATGACTGATGCTATGTTAGCGGGAGATATCGATATTTCTTACTCACAAGGTTTAGTACCTTTTATCAACGCAGTAAAATCTAATGCACCTTTAAAACTTGTAGATATTGCAATGGAATATGGAATGGGTGGAACTACTTGCGTAACTTCAAATGCATCTGGAATTACAAAAGCAAATGCTTCTGAATTAGAAGGTAAAAAAGTTGCAGTTCCTTTAGGAACAATGGCCGAATACGTTTTTGATGAAAGTATGAAAGTTGTTGGAGCTGACAGAGGTAAAATGGATGTTATTCAAATGGACCCAGAAGAAGGTGCTGCTGCATTAGTAAGTGGTGACGTTGTTATGGCTTGTCTATTTGGTGGTAACTCTATCAAAGCAGCAACAGCAGTTGGTTCAAGACTTTTAACTGTTCAAGAAGCTAGAGATGCTGGTATCTTAGGTATTGATATTACATCTGTAACTGACAAATTCATGAAAGAAAATCCAGGAATGTTAAGAACTTTCATCGAAGTAACTCACGAAGCAAATGCTAGATACGCATCTGGTAAATCAGACATGAATGTAATAGCTAAAGACGCTGAAATGAAGCTTGCTGATATGAAAGAAACTATTGGTGGATTTAAATTTCTAACTCCAGCAGAAACTAAAAAATCTATGGAGAGCGGTAATCTTGATGGTTTCCTAAAAGGTATGGGAACACCTGATGGAGCTGTAGATACTAGTTTCTTACCTCTATAATTAATAGAGAAAGAAAAATTTAATAGGCGCCAATTTTAAAATTGGCGCCTATTTTTTTAACTAAAATTCTAATATAAAGTTGTTCTTATGAGTGATTTAGTTTCTCAAAATCTAAACATGATTTTTAAAACTCCAAAAGGAGAAACTGTTCACGCTTTAAAAGATGTAAATTTTACTTTAAAAAAAGGTGAATTGCTTACAGTTCTTGGGCCATCTGGTTGTGGAAAAACAACTTTACTTAATATTACAGCTGGATTTTTAAGACCTACTTCAGGAAATATTACTCTTAATGAAAAGGAGATTGATGGACCTGGAGTTGAAAGAGGAATGGTTTTTCAGCAAGGAGCTCTGTTTGAGTGGTTAACAGTTGCCGAAAATGTAAACTTTGGACTTCGAATGAAAAAAGAAGATCCTGTAGTAACAGCAAAAAAAGTTGAAGAATGGTTGGATATAGTTGGGTTAAAAGGTTTTGGTAACACTCCTACTTATCAATTATCTGGTGGTATGCAGCAAAGAGTGGCTCTTGCTAGATGCTTAATCAATGATCCTGATTTAATTTTAATGGATGAACCATTAGGTGCACTCGATGCACTGACTAGAGAAAAGATGCAATCTTTAGTTTTAAAAATTTGGAAAGAGACAGGAAAAACAATTATTTTAATTACTCACTCAGTTGAAGAAGCGTTATTGCTTGGCGAAAGATTATACGTAATGGCACCAAGACCAGGCAGAATACATAAAGAGTATAAACTTCCTTTTGCAGAAATGGGATTAAAAGAAGATTTAAGAGAAATTAAAAAAAATAAAGAATTTTCATCAAAGAGAGAGGAAATTTTATCCATGATCTGGAATATGGAAGAAGAAATCATGGGGAAAGAAAATTAAATGTTAACCCAATTTTTAACTATCTTAATCTTTGTAGCAATTATTGGATGTATCCTATATGGGAGACGATTAATCAAAACTGAAAAGGTTGATGCAGTTTTTGGCAATCCAGAAAGAGCTAAGGGGGGCACTCACTGGATTATTGTTGGAAGTAGTGCGATCATATTAATTTGGTTATATTACTCTTGGGATATAGCTAAAGCTTTTTATCCTAAATCAGCGAATGAATTATGCCAAGTTGCCAAGATAAACGAGTCTTTATTAGGATTAAAATATCAATTCCCAATTGAAGAGAGAGAATTCAAAAGTACTTCAATAATTAAAATTGAAAATAAAAATCTCCAAAAAATTACGAATGAAATTAAAAATTCACCGGATTTAAGTGATCAACAAAAAGATACTTTGGTTGACTACATAATTAAAACCAAAGAATTAATTCCTTTACTAACAAATAAGAACTTAATGGCAGAAGATACAAAAACTAAACTTAAAGAGATGACGGAAGAAATAAGACTTCTAAGTTCTAATATTCAAAAAAATGATTATCCATATGAAACCTCAGAACAAAAAATTGAAAGACAAAAAGCTATTTCAGAACAAGGTAATTGGGGTATTATTACGGTAAGAAAAGGAACTGGATCTATAGAAAATACAATAGAAGTTCCGATGGTACCTACAACTGATAAAGGTTTAAAATTTCACGCAGCTGCAGCAGAGCTTAAAATCATAAATGATAAATTTTTTAAATTAAGAAATCATAATTCTTATTTTAAAACTGCAATTACAAGATTAAAAAATGAAATAAAAGCTTATAGAAAAAGTTTAGATGATACAGAAGAAATAGCATCAACTTATGCAAAAGACATAGTTAAAATTGCAAGAAGAATTGAATATGGAAGCATCTACCCGCCTTTAGCTTTAAATGAAATGAAAAATGCAATTATTGAATTTGATAATGTGCAAAAAGATCAACAAGGTGGTTTAAGATTAGTTGATATAATTTTATTTCCAGCAGGCACAATTGTTTCTAGCGGCACAAGTTGCTCAGAACAAGGTTCGGGAAGATGGTTACCTAAACCATCTGATACTTTTAATAAATTTGTTCTGATGTCAAAACCAAGTGTTGGTTACAAAAATATTCCTCTTCTTTGGATTGACATGATGGATGTAAGTTCAATTATTGGGTTTATTTTACCTGACTGGTTTGCTGATATTTTGCCTGGCGAATACCCTGTTCATACGAATGATGGTGTTGTTGAACAAAACTTTAAAGGGAAAGTTTTTAAAATTGTTACTGGTGATTTTAAATTATTTAAAATCCCAGTTCCTTACGGACATATTTGGGACTCTTTTTTAAGGGTGTTTTTAGGATTAGTTTTTGGAATAATTATTGGAGTTCCACTAGGGTTATTTATGGGGCTAAATAGATTTGCTAAAGGATTTTTTGATCCTTTAATTGAATTATACAGACCTGTTCCTCCTTTAGCTTGGGCACCTTTAATTATTTCAGTTCTTGGAATTGATAACACTGGTAAGGTATTTTTATTATTCATGGTTTCACTTTCAATTATGATTATTTCTGCAAGAGCTGGTGCATCAGGAACACAACTTTCAAAAATACATGCAGCTCACTCTTTAGGAGCTTCAAAAAAACAAATTTTAAGACATGTAATTTTCCCTAATTCATTACCTGAAATTCTAACTGGTATAAGAGTCGCCGTTGGTATGTGTTGGGGTACATTGGTTGCTGCTGAGTTTTTAGCAGGTACAACTGGTATAGGTTTTGTTGAAAACGTTGCTAAAAAATACTTCCAGTATGAGGTGATTTGGATAACAATATTTATTATGGGAATGCTTGGTCTTTTATTCGATATAACTTTAAGAAAAATTATTGATAAGACAATACCTTGGAGAGGCAAAGGTTAATTTAATTAAGGTTTTTGCCCACCACCTTGTTGACCACCTGCTGGTTGTCCTGGATTACCTGGTCCGCCTGGATTGCCTGGTCCGCCTGGATTACCTGGTCCGCCTGGATTACCCACAGCTCCTCCAACTGCTGCACCAACGTTGCCCATGGCACCACCCATGGCACCACCCATAGCACCGCCCATAGCGCCGCCCATAGCTCCTTGAGCACCTTGTCCTCCCATGGCACCGCCCATGGCATTACCCATAGCACCGCCACCCATTCCTGGTCCTGTTGGTCCGCCAGCCATTGCTCCTGCCATGGCTCCACCCATGGCACCGCCCATGGCATTACCCATAGAATTATTCATAGCTTTACCCATACCACCTTTTCCTAAACCTCCAACTCCCATTGCTGCTCCCATTGCATGCGAACCCATTGCTGAGGCAGCAGCTCCTTGAGCTGACATTGCCGCTCCCATTGCAGCACCAGCCAATCCTGCTCCAGACTTATTTGCAGCCATAGCTCCTTTTGCTACTGAACCCATTGCTTTACCTGGATCTATACCTGTTCCCATTGCAGCTGAAACTTGTCCTAAATTCATACCACCTTCCATTGGTTTCATATCGGTTAAAGCACCTTCCATTCCTTCAGGTTTTGCGCCTGGTCCCATAATATCTCCTAGTTTAGCTCCTTCTGGTCCTCCTGCTATTCCCATGCTTTTAGCCATCTCTGGATTTATTTTAGCATTCATATCCATTTTACCCATTCCAGCTATACCACCGCTCATTGCTGCTAGACCCATATCACCACCTTCCATACCCATAGCAGTACTTAGGCCTTCCATTCCTTTTGCTCCCATTGCAGCCATCGTTCCTTGATTAACCAAACCAACTTCCATCATATCACCCATTTGTCCAGCTGATAAACTTCCAGATTTAGCCATGTCAGCTATACCCACAACTGCTTTACTACCTAAACCAGCAACATTAGTGGACATAACTACTGATATATCCATACCAGCCATACCTGCAGCCCCCATACTTGCAACCATTCCTGGTGTTAATCCTGTTTGTGCGGCCATATCAGCCATTCCAATTTTTTCCATATCTCCAACTTCCATTCCTGTCATGTCAGCCATAGCTTTACCCATATCATTTTTATTCATATCTTTCATAACATCACCCATCATCATTTGACCTGTTGGAGTGCCTCCTGTTAAATTTGCACTCATCATTTCTGCTGTCATACCTTTAGGTGGTGCCATTGCGCCTGGTAATCCGCCAGCTAGTGATGGTTTTGCCATAATCATAGCCCCCATCATCATTCCAGACTCACTAACATTCTCAGGCATTTCAAGTGCTTCTGGGCCCGCTTCACTCATTTTTGAAGCAAATGAATTTTTCATTTCTGCTCCTTGTGCAATCGCATTTTTTGCTTTTGGAGTTTTTCCAGAAATAGCTTGACTTATCATTCCTACAGAGCCTGACATTGCTCCTGCAATACCAACTTCTGGGTTAGCGAATGCTGTTGATAAACTTTTTGCCATGTTTTCCATACCCATGTCTGCCATAGCTTTTCCTATTTCTTGCATTCCTTCAATACCTTTCATTCCTTCAGCCATTCCTGACATACCTTGCATGCCAATACTACTTTCCATACTTTTCATCATTTCTTCACCCATACCTTTGGCGCTCATTGTTGCAACAATAGCCCCTGTCATGGTTTTGCCCATAGCTTCAGGATTTGCTGCTAATGTTTCTAGTGCAGCAGTTGCTGCTCCAACAGGTAAAGCTTCTAAAGCTCCAGCCATCATCGCTGGGTTCATACCCATTTCTGCAACATTCATAGATGCAAACCC
>QCPT01000004.1 GCA_003212415.1 Pelagibacteraceae bacterium AG-439-F23 | reverse complement strand
ATCATTAAAAATTTTAATATTTATTTTAGGAGCTGCGGCTGTTCTCGAATTGTGGGGAATTAAGATTGGCCCAATTATTGCTGGATTAGGATTATTTGGAGTAGCAGTTGCTTTAGGTGCTCAAGATTTATTTAAAAATTTAATTTCAGGAATTTTAGTATTAGTTGAGAAAAGGTTTAAAATAGGTGATTGGATTTTAGTTGAAGGAATAATTGAAGGCATTGTAGAAAAAATTGGCTTTAGATCAACCGTAATTAGAAAATTTGATAAATCTTTAGCAATTATTCCAAATTTTCAATTTGCTGAAAATGCAGTTATTAATGTAAGTCAAACTACAAATTGGTTGATTAGTTGGATTATAACTCTACAGTATGACACAACGGTTGATCAGTTAAAAACAATTAGAAATCAAATTGAAGAGCATATAAATAATAATGAAGATTTTGATACCTCTATAGGTATTGCTGTAAGAGTTGACAAATTTTCTGACAGCTCGATAGATATGTATATAAGATGTTTCAGCAAAACTGATGATTGGGAAGAGTGGCTTTCAGTTAAAGAAAAACTAGCATTAGAAATTAAACAGATCGTTGAAAAAAATAACGCATCTTTTGCATTTCCAAGCCAGTCTATTTATGTTGAAAAAAAATGATAGCAATTTTTTATTTGGTTCTCCAATTATTAAAATTATATTCTTATGTTGTAATAGCCAATGTTATAATAAGCTGGTTAATAGCTTTTAATGTTTTGAACACATCAAATAGGTTTGTTTACTCAATCTTAGAATTTACTTATAAACTAACCGATCCAATTTATAATAAAATAAGAAGATTTTTACCAAATTTGGGAGCTTTTGATATATCCCCAATAATTCTTCTTTTGTTGATCTGGTTTATAGAAATGTGTATGAAGCTGTACGTGGCACCATTAATTTTTTAATTTTACAATGATTTTAATAGACGGAAAAAAAACAGCGGCAGAACTTAGAGAAGAGCTAAAGCAGGAAGTTGTTGGACTAAAGGCAAAGCACAATAAAATTCCAGGACTTACAGTAATTCTGATTGGTGATATGGCTCCTAGTCAAATTTATGTTCGTATGAAAGAAAAAGCAGCAAATGAAGTAGGTTTAAAATCAGAAGTTATAAGATATCCAGAGGCTGTAGAAGAAAAAACGGTACTAGATAAAATTCATGAACTTAATGAAGATGAAAGTGTTTCGGGAATATTAGTACAATTACCATTACCCAAGCATATTGATAAACAGAAAGTTATTGAAACCATTGCACCAAGTAAAGATGTTGATGGTTTTCACCCAATGAATGTTGGAAATCTCTCATCAGGTTATGAAAGCTCAGTTCCTTGCACACCTCTTGGGTGTTATTTGTTAATAAAACAAATTGAACCAAACTTAAGTGGGAAAAAAGCTGTGGTAGTTGGAAGATCAAATCTAAATGGAAAGCCAATGACCCAACTTCTTTTAAAAGAGAATTGTACAGTAACTATAACTCATTCTAGAACTAAAGATCTAAAAGCTGAGTGTCTCGAGGCTGATATTATTGTTGCGGCAGTTGGAATTCCTGAACTTGTAAAAGGTGATTGGGTTAAAAAAGATGCAATAGTTATTGATGTAGGAATTAATAAAACTGACAAAGGCATTGTTGGAGATGTTGCATTTGATGAGGTTTCTAAAGTTGCAAAAGCCTTAACACCTGTTCCGGGAGGAGTAGGACCAATGACAATTGCATGCTTACTAAAAAATACTATTGAGTGTTTTAAAAGATCTCAAAATAATTAAAATTTTTAATTTACTATAGATTTAAAAATATTTTCTAAATCATCAATGACATTTAAGTTTTCAAATAAATTTTTTTCAGCTTGTTCTTTGTAATACATTTTTAAATCTATATTTTCTTGATTTGCTATTTCTATACATTTATCAACATAATCATCAACGTTGTTAAATATTGGAGCATCATCAATTTGCATTTGCTTATATGCACCAGTTACTATTCTACTTTTTAAATATTTAGTAGGCATGGTTACTGTCGGAGTTCCATATAACATTGACTCATGAAATGTATTTCCAGCACCAAACCAAAAAGGATCTAGTAGAACAGATGCCCTTCCACAATGATGAATAAATTCTTCTGGCGTTAATCTATCAATAAAATTGACCCTATCTATATTTTCAGGAGTTTCTTTTTTTAATCTATTAAAAAACATTTTGCTTAATATTTCTTTGCCATCTTTTATAAAATATAATTTTGCTTTTTTATCTTTGTGGAGAATCTTTTTAATAGCCTCATCAAAACTTGGGTGCATTTTAAATAAAGATTGAGGACAAGAATAAATATTTTTACTAAGTATATCTTCTTTTTTTAAAGTAAATGTCACTTTAGGTTTATAAAAATACATTGGTAAATAATTTGATAATAAGACTTTCTCTGAAAAGTTATTTTGATATCCATCTACTTCCATAAGTTTTGAAGAAAGAAAGAAATCAATCTTATTATTCCCAGTAGTTTCAGGGTGGCCCCATGAAGTTATTTGAAATTTTGCAAGTTTTAATAATGTCAAATAATATAAATTTGTAGACATATGAATATCTGGATAAAACAATATATCTAAGTTTTTATCCCTGATTGTTTGAGCTTTCTCATGAAAATCTTTCGGTAAAACAATATTTTCAAAGTTATATGAAACTACTGACTCATTAATTTCATTATATAATTTTCCTTTTAATGTTTTGTCCGAGTGAAAAACATATACTTCAAAAATTTTTTTATTTAATTTGTAAATTATACCTTTAAAGAGTTTAGCTATGGTATGGTCAGAAAAAAATTGTGATATAAAGCCAATTTTTATTTTTTCATTTTTAGAAAAAGAACGCTCTTCAATACTTTTAAGATTAGGATATATTTTATAATACAATTGTGTAAGTTTTTTATTAATCTCTAAATTATCATATCCGTCATAAGATAGTTCAAAATTAGGAGGCTTAATTAATTTTTCTGATATATCTAAATTTGGAATTTTCTCATCTACAATTAATTTATCCACTTCATCAATAAATTTTTTCCTTGTATTATTAATTTCTTCTAGTGAATTAAAAAAATTTGGATAAAAAAGCCTACTTTTTAATTGAAATTCGTTATCAAATTTATTCTTATTTATTGCATCGGTTGTTAAATTTACAAGTTCACTATATTTATTTAGTTTAGTAAATATTTCATATAACAGTTTATAAGCAATAAGATCATCTTCTTTATTTAATGAAATAAAATATTTTAGAGTTTTTTCTGCTTTATCGTAATCTTTAGTTTCCAGGTATGATTTGGATAAATTTTCTAGGGTTGGAGAACTATTAGGTGCAATCTCTAATGTTTTTTCAAAATAAATTTGCGCTTCTTTAAAGTTTTTTTTTTGAAAAAGTTTTATACCTTCTTCAAAGTTTTTTTTTGCTTGCTCTAATTTATCCATAGTTTTTTCAATTTAATTATTGATTTCTAATAAGTGGATAAACCTTAGGGTTTAAATATTTTAAATTTGTTAGCATAATTAAAATTAATGTGACTATACCAATACTTAGGCCTAGGTTAAACAGTACTTTTAAATCAAATTTCCAAACTAATTCAAAAATATTTTCCATTATAAATTTTGAACCAATAACAGCAAAAAATATTGCAATTAAGATTACTGAAAAAAAGATTAATAAAAATTCAATAATAGAAGAGAAAATTATTTCTTTTTTAGAAAATCCTAAAATTTTAAAAACTAAATTTTGATATTCTTTGACTTTACCTTGAACCATAATGGCACTAGATATTACAATTAAGCCAATCACAATTGTTACCGCAGATATTAATGTTACTGCTATGAAAACTTTATTTAAGACTGCAGTTACTTTATTTAGATAATCTGAAATTTTTATCATAGATAAACTTGGTAATATCTCTAGCATTTGTGTTTCATCAAATTGATCTGTGTTATTAAATTTGGCAGTTGCTAAATATTCATGGGGTATATTTTTTGCAAACTGCGGATTAAATAACATTGCAAAATTAATACTTAGATCGCGATAATCTACTTCTCTAAAATTAACTATTTTACCATCAATTTCACGACCATATATATTCAATGTAAAAATATCTCCTAATTCAATATTGAAATCTTTTGCAACTTTTGCATCCAAAGATATTTGAAGTTGATTTGGATTAGATAAATCCCACCATTCCCCTTTTAAGATTGGATTATCTTCAGGAACATTTTCAACCCATGATGATCTTCTTTCACTACCAATAACCCAATAGCTATCATTATCAGGCTTGATATAGGTATTTGGATTTACACCATTAATTTTTACAATCCCTGATGAAACCATTGGAACAATTTCAATGTTTGCTTTTGGATCCATGTCTAAAACACCTTGTTCAAATTTCTCTCTTTCACCTTTTTGAATTCCAACAAAGAAATAATCAGGAGCAATATCCGGTATAGATTTTGCAATTTCTCTTTGAAAATTTGTTCCAACCATGGCCAAGGTTAAAAGCAAAGTTACTCCCAAACCTAAAGACATAATTGTAATTGGGGTAATACTTTTAGTTTGAGTAATATTTTTGATAGATACTTTTAAAGAGATATTAGAACTAGATTTAAATTTTTTAAGAAAAAATATAATAAGTTTTGAAAGTAAGAAAAATACAATTAAACAAATAAAAAATGCCCCAAAGTAACCCAAACTGTATGAAGGTTTCTCAGAACCTATTGTGAATAATAAAACTAAAATTGAAAGTAAAATAAAACTTAAAGCAATTGATCTTTTAGAATAATAAAACTGTAAGTTTTGAAATACATTTCTAAATAGGTTTGATGCCTTAACTTGATCAATTGAACTGATTGTAGGAATAGAAAAAATTATAAGAACTAACAATCCTACTAAAAATATCTTTATAAAATTAATGAAAGAGAATGCAGGATAAACATTTAATCCCAATCCATCAGATAAGTACTTATCAGCAACCGGAACAATTAAAAAACTAGAACCATATGAAATTACAGTAATAATAAATAATAAGATTAATAATTGCAGGTAATAGAGTGTTTTTATATTGCCTGAATAAAACCCGATTGCCTTTCTTACAGCAATTGACATATTGTTTTGATTTATAAATGACAACAACGTGTTTGCAATTCCAATTCCCGCAATTAGCATTGCACTTATTGAGACAAGAGATAAAAATTGAGAAAAATTATTAATAATTCGCTTTAATCCACTTGCAGAATTTTTAGGATATCTAAGCTTTACTTTCTGATCATCTTTAAAAATATTTTGAATTCTTTTTTCAATTTTTTCAGGATCATCATTTGAATTAAATTTTACTTTATATTCATAGTTTAAAAAGCTTCCTATGCCATTTAATTTTAATATCTCTAAAGTTTGCTTTCCTGCTAATGCCCAGTCACCAAATGCTACAAATCCACTAACATCAGGTACTGATTTTATAAAACCAATAACAGTAAAGTTTTGATCTTGAACTTTTACTTTTTCATTAATTTTTATATTGAGTGTTTTTGATAAACTTTCGTTAATTAAAATTGTGTTTGGTTCTTTTTGTATTCGTTCATAAGCACCTTCAGGCTCATAAATAATTTCTCCATATAATGGGTATTTTTCATCAACCGTTTTAATTCTTGTAAATAAAGATTTATTTTTAGTTCTGCCAGTTGTTGAAAGCATAGTGCTAAATTCAATCATCTGTGAGATTGTTGCAAATTCTTTTACTTTGTTAACTAAATCAAGGTTTCCTTGATTGCGGTTGTAATCAATTTCTAAGTCTCCCCCTAATAGAACTTTAGCATTATCATTTAGTTCTTTTTTTAAACTGTCTTCAATGGTGAAAATGGCACTTAATATAAAGAGACTGATAAATAAAGTAACGATGATACTTGAAATTTTTTGATAATTTCTGCTTAGATCTTTTAAAGCATATTTAAAAATTAAATTAAATTCAGAAGGGTTATTTAATTTTTCCATCTTTAATTTTGATTTTTCGTTTAGCCTTGTTTGCAAGCTTTGGATCATGAGTTACCATGATTAATGAAGAGCCTTCTTCTTTGACGTATTCAAATAATATATCAGATATCATTATTGAGTTTTCAGTATCTAAGTTTCCAGTTGGTTCATCTGCTAAGATTAACTCTGGTTTCATAGCAATTGCTCTTGCAATCGCTACGCGTTGTTGTTCCCCACCAGATAATTGACTTGGAAGATTGTTAAATCGGTGCTTTAGACCAAATCGCTCTAATAAAAGTTTTGCTTCTTTTTCAGGATTTTTGAATTTATTAAGCTCTAAAGTTAAAGCAACATTTTCAAATGCGGTATAATTTGGAATTAAATAAAAAGACTGAAATATAATTCCAATGTTTTTCTTTCTAATTTCAGAGACTTCATCCTCATTTATATTTGTTATTTCTTGATCTTGAAAAATGATCTTACCTGAGGTTGGACGCTCCAAACCTCCAATTAGCATAATTAAGCTAGTTTTTCCTGAACCACTTTCACCAACCACAGAAACGGTTTCTTTTTTCTTAATTATTAAATCAATATCCTTTAAAACACTAATATTCTCTTTGCCAGTTTGGTATTTGAGATTTATTTTTTTTAATTTAAGAAGTGCACTCATGAATAAAAGTATATTTACAAAAATTTTGATACTCTTTCTAGTGCACATAAATGCAAGTGCAATAGAAAAGGTAGTACTATTTGGGGATAGTTTAATGGCAGGGTATGGATTGCCAAAAGAGCATCATTTATCTTTAGTTTTAGAAAATAATCTTAAGAAAGATGGATTAAATATCAAAGTTATTAATGGTAGTGTATCAGGAAGCACATCATCAGGTGGATTAAATAGAGCTGAGTGGAGTTTATCTGAAACTGGAATTGATTTAATCATTTTAGGTTTGGGGGCAAATGATATGCTAAGGGGTATTCAACCTAATGAGACAGAAAAAAACTTAGAAGCAATAATTAATATTGCAAATAACAAGCAAATTAAAATTATTATAGCAGGGATGGTTGCTCCAAAATCGCATGGGTATGAATATAAAAAAAATTTTGATGCAATCTATCCAAAATTATCTAAAAAATACAACCTACCTTTAATCCCTTTTCTTCTTGAAGGTGTTGCGCTTGATCCAAGTTTAAATCAACAAGATGGTATACATCCTAATAAAGATGGTACAATTATTATTAGTAAAACTTTACAAGAAATTATTATAAAAAATTTAATTTCTTATAATTAATTTTTATTATTTCAATTTTTTTTTGTGGAAATTAATAAATCTTTCTACATTTGATTTATTAAAAGTTTTATTTTCTTCAAATGAAACTTTCTTCATAGAATAAGCATTGCTATTCGTTAATCTTGATTGAATAGTAATATTTCCTTTATAAAGTTTAAGTTTAACAGATCCGTTAACTTTATTTTTTTTAAGATCAACAATTTTTTGAAGTTTAAATCTTTCTTTTGAATACCAATACCCATTATAAATTAGTTCTGCATATCTTGGCATTACAGCATCTTTTTTGTGCATTGTTTCTTTATCAAGCGTTACAGACTCAATTGCTCTATGAGCATTTACTAACAACGTTCCACCTGGTGTTTCATAAACACCTCTAGATTTTATTCCAATAAATCTGTTTTCCACTAAATCAACTCTACCAATTCCATTTTTTCCAGCTAATTGATTAAGCTTTTGCAAAAGTTTAGATGGTGATAATTTTCTACCATTAATTCCAATTGGATTACTGTTTTTAAAATTTATTATAACAAATGTTGGTTTGTTAGGTGCTTTTTCCGGTGATGCAGTTCTTTGAAAAATAAATTCTGGTGCAGAATTCTTTGGGTTTTCTAAAATTTTACCTTCAGTTGATGTGTGAAATAAATTATCATCAACAGAAAATGGTGGCGCTCCTTTTTTATCTTTTGGAATAGTTATTCCATTTTTTTTTGCATAATTAATTAAGTCAGTTCTTGATTTAAGCTTCCATATTCTCCACGGTGCTATTATTTTTATTTTTGGACCGAAATAGTGATATCCCAATTCAAATCTAACTTGGTCATTTCCTTTTCCTGTGGCTCCATGAGAAACTGCATAAGCCCTAAATTTTTTTGCAACTCTAATTTGATCTTTTGCAATTAATGGTCTTGCAATTGAAGTTCCTAACAAATAGACGCCTTCATAAATAGCATGACCTCTAATCATTGGATATACATACTCTTTTACGAAAGTATCTTTCAAATCTTGAATTATAATATTTTTAACACCAAATTTTTTTGCATTTTTAAATATTTTTTTTCTATCTATTTCTTGTCCAACATCAGCTGTATAGCAAATAATCTCTGCGTTATAATTTTCTTGAAGCCATTTAAGAATTATAGATGTATCCAGTCCGCCCGAGTAGGCAAGTACTATCTTTTTTTTCGATTTCATTATTTTAAGTGCAGTTTTTTTTTGCCTCGTTGTAAGCTTTGGTAAAACCCATCAAAGAATAATGGTCGATTGTTTGAGATCCTGATTTATTATAAGCAGTAACCATAATTCTTGATGCTCTTTTCATTCTTTTAATGATTTTTTTTTCGATTTTGTTACTTGAAATCCATGCAAAATTATCTTGTGAAATATCAAATTTGTATTTTGATTTTCCTGAAGATGCAATTATTGAGTTTTGATTGTTATATTCATAGCCAGACGTAGTACTTACTTCATCTGCAATTTTTTCCAATGGTCTAAAAGTTACGAATAGTCTTGCTTCCCTGTCATCTTTTTTTGGAGATTGTAAAACAGGCTTTGATTGAGCAAAGCAAACTTTGTTCATTTCATCTGTAATCATAATTACTTCCCAATCTTTAAATTTTGCTATCTTCTTTAAATCTTCAGCTTGCACAAAATTGAATGAAAAAATAATTAATATTAATAATTTAATTAAAATTTTTTTAACTATGGACATGGATTTGTATATAATTTTTGTACTTCATTAATTTCTTTAATAATATCGTCACTCAAATTTACATTTACACTTTCTATATCAGTTTTCAACTGCTCCATTGACGTAGCTCCAATAATTACACTTGTCATAAATGGTTGTAATTCGCAAAACTTTAATGACATTTGAGCCAAATCAAGATTATGTTTTTTTGATATTTTATAATATTCTTCCACAGCATTTATTGCATTTTTTGTTTTATATCTTGGAAATCTATCACCAAATAATTTCATTCTAGAACCATCCGGCATAGCACCATTTCTGTACTTTCCTGACATTATACCTGAAGCTAAAGGCGAGTATGCTAATAGACCACTTTTTTCTCTTATAGAAGCTTCTGCTAATCCAATTTCATATGTTCTATTTAATAGATTATATGGATTTTGGACAGACATTACTCTTGGTAAATTTTTTGTTTTAGAAATTTCTAAAAATTTTGTAAGTCCCCAGGCAGTTTCATTTGAAAGACCTATATATTTAACTTTACCAGACTTTATTATTTCATCTAAAGAATTTAAAATATCTTCGAAATTGTTCCATTTATTATCGTTTGTATGTTCATAGCCCAATTTTCCAAAATAATTTGTTTTTCTTTCTGGCCAATGTAATTGATATAAATCTATATAATCAGTCTGAAGTCTTTTAAGACTTTGATTTACTGCCTCATTTAATTTTTCTTTATCATACTGATTTTTACCACCTCTAACCCAACTAAGTCCTGGTCCAGCAATTTTTGTAGCTAAAATTACTTTCGATCTGTTTTTTTTTTCCTTAAACCAATTTCCAATAATTTCTTCAGTTTTTCCATATGTTTCTTTTTTCGGTGGAATTGCATATAACTCAGCAGTATCAATAAAATTTATTCCTTGATCTAAAGCATAATTCATTTGTTCAAAACCTTCATCTTGAGTGTTTTGTTCACCCCAAGTCATTGTTCCTAAACAAATTGTACTAACTTCAAGATCTGTATTGCCTAATTTTCTATAATTCATTGAATATTAAATAATTTTTAAGGCTTTTATGATATCTTGAATAAATAGTAAAAGGCTATTATATAAATGATATGGAATTTAATAAACAAAATATACTAAACAAAGTAAAAGAAGCTCAACGAACTACAGTTGTTATGGATGAGGGCTTAAGAGCCTACATGCTTAAAGTTTATAATTATATGGCAACTGGAGTATTATTAACAGGAATTATAGCACTGCTTTCATTTAAGATGTCTGTTGTAACAGATGCAAATGGAGCAATAGTTGCCCTTACAGAATTTGGAAATGCAATTTATCTATCAGGATTAAAATGGATTGTAATGCTTGCTCCATTAGGAATTGTTTTTTATATGAGTTTTGGAATAAATAAAATGAGTGCTTCTAAAGCACAAACTACATTTTGGGTTTTTGCCGCTTTAATGGGTTTATCGCTTTCATCAATTTTACTAGTTTATACTGGATTAAGTGTAACTAGAGTTTTTTTTATTTCATCAGCAACTTTTGGGGCAATGAGTATTTATGGCTATACAACTAAAAGAGATTTAACGAAATTAGGGTCTTTTTTAATGATGGGGTTAATCGGAATTATAATTGCATCATTGGTTAATATATTTTTAAAATCTTCAATGATGTATTTTGCAATTTCAATTATTGGTGTTCTAATATTTGTGGGGCTAACAGCTTATGACACTCAAAAAATCAAAAACATGTATGTAGCTTCAGACTCAGGTGAATTAATGGGTAAAAAAGCTGTTATGGGTGCTCTAACATTATACTTAGATTTCATTAATTTATTTATTATGTTGCTAAGATTATTCGGTCAAAGAAGATAATTTATTTTTGTAATTTTTTCCAAACCGTATTTTTTAGCAAGGATTTTAATTCATAAGAATTTTTTAAAATTTTACCATTAGTATCAGTAATTAAATATCTAAGATTTTTATTTGATGGCATAAAATTTTTGCAAATTTTATATATGGCATTTTCAGCCGCATTTTTAAAAACCATAAAACTTACTTGTTTGCTAGAAATAGAAAGGCCATAATCTTTCCAAGAACCCTCAGAAACCATTTTGGCATACAAATCAAGAATTACCTTAAGTTCCTTTTTTTCAAAAAAATACTTTTGTTTTTCTTCTTTTGAAATATTATTTACTACAAGCTTTAAGTTTCTATTCATTTAATTTATGTTTATTTATTAATCCAATTTGAAATGCTGTAAATGTAAATGTAATAGGTAGCATCCCCCAAACTTTAAAATTAACCCAAAACTCTTCAGACTGTGTTCTCCAAACTAATTCATTTAAAATTGCTAAACCAAAAAAGAAATACATCCATCTATTGTTTAAAATCTTCCAGCCCTCATCACTTAATGGTAAGGATTTTCCTAAAATTTTTTTTAGAATTGGTTCTTCTGTAAAAAATTTACCAAACATCAAAGCCAATCCAAATAAAATATTTATTATAGTTGGCTTCATGTATATAAAAATTGGGTTATCAAAGTAAATTGTAAGTCCCCCAAATAAAGTAATCAATATTCCACTTAATAAAGGGACCATTGGAATTTTTTTCTCTAAAATCCAAACAATTAATACTGCAATAATAGTTGCAACTATAAGTGGAGGTATTGCTACTTTTAAATTTTTTTCATTGTTATAATAAAAGATAAAAAATATTACTAATGGACCTATATCTGTCACAAATTTAAAAAATGATTTATTCACTGCTACATATTAGCAGATTACAAAAACAATCATATTTTTTTTATTGATTTTTTTTTTTAAATATCCATATTTAGACTGTGAGTATTCAAAAAGCAAAATTTTCTATAGGCGATATTGTTAAACATAAACACTTTGAATTTAGAGGTGTAATATATGATGTTGATTTTGAATTTAATAATTCAGAAGAATGGTATCAGTCTATACCTAAGAACGTTAGACCAAGAAAAGATCAGCCGTTTTATCATTTGTTAGCAGAAAATGATGAAATAACATACGAAGCATATGTTTCTGAACAAAACTTGTTAAATGACGATTCAGAAGAACCAATAAAGCATCCTTTAATTAATGAGATTTTCTCAGGTAGAAAAGGTTCAAGCTATTTTAAGCCTTCTAATTAAATTAGCCTACATTTAAACACAATTCTTACAAATCTTTGTCACAACAATTATTTACTGTGTACTATATTCTGATCAAGGATAATAATTCTTCTTTTTTATCTCCCTCTTTATTCTTGATCAGAATGATCATCTAAAAATTTTAATCATAAAAATTTATGCTATATAAAACTAATGCTAAAATATTTTAATCTAAATAATACATTAATTATAATAAATAGATTACGAAAATTTGTTTTTGCTCTTTTTATTATTGTTTTATTAATAGGATTGTTTGAGGCCTTGGTATTATCACCTGAAGACTATAAACAAAGTGACTCTGTTCGGATAATGTATGTGCATGTTCCATCGGCATGGATTTCATTAGGAATATTTTCTTTAATTTCAATTTTATCATTTGGAATTTTAATTATTAAAAATAAAAACTTTTCATTGATAACAAAAAGTTTAGCGCCTTCTGGATTTTTATTTAATGTTATCGCTCTTGTTACCGGTTCGATATGGGGTAGACCTACATGGGGTACCTGGTGGGCATGGGATGCAAGAATTACTTCAATGTTATTATTAGCAATATTTTATTTGATGTTCATTTTATCTTGGAGAATTATTGATAATACTGAAAAAGCAACAAAGGTAAGTTCCTTTATAGCAATTATTGGTTTAATAAATGTTCCAATAGTCAAGTTCTCAGTGGATTGGTGGTCAACTTTGCATCAGCCTGCTTCAATTAATTTGCTTAAAGACACTACAATTCACTCATCAATGTTAGTTCCTTTAGCAATAATGACTGCGGCATTTGCACTGTTTTCGCTTTTGATATTTTTAATGAAATATAATACAGAACTGATAAAAATTAAGAATAAAGGATTAGATAGATTATGATAAACGAAATATTATTTATGAATGGTTATGGGGCATATGTATGGTCATCATTTATATTTACCTTAAGTAGTTTTTTTATTTTATACTCAGTAATTAAAGTTCAGTTGATTAAAGAACAGAAAAAATTTGATACAAAATTCAAAAATTTATCTTCTGAAAAAATAGAGTTAGCAAAAAAACAAGAAACTTACAGAGAATTATTATCAAGAACTTCTGTCTCTAAAATTTAACTTTACTTCTTCATGTATGGTAAGAAAGTTAAATTACGAGCCTTGTTTATATTATTAATTTTTCTATCAGTAGCACTTACAGTTTTTTTAGTTTTTAAATCATTAGAAGAAAATGTTGTATATTTTAAATCTCCAACAGAAGTAAAAAATTTACCTGAATTAGAAACTAATAAAATTAGAGTTGGCGGAATGGTTAAAAAAAATTCAATTAAAACAAATGATTCAGAAATTAATTTTATAATAACCGATTATAAAAATGAATTAATAGTTAATTTCAAAGGTTCAGTACCAAATTTATTTGAGGAAGGTAAGGGAGTTGTTGCAGAGGGATTTTTAAAAGATAGAAATTATTTAAAAGCTGTAAAAATTTTAGCAAAACATGATGAGAATTATATGCCCCCTGAGGTTAATGAAGCTTTAAAGGAAAATAAATAGTGTCCAATCAAATAGGTAACTATTCTTTATTCATTGCATTATTTGCATCCATTTTTTTAATTTTTCAATCATCTAATTCAATTAGAAGTAAATCTAAAAATTTAGATAGTAAAATATTTTCAGCATTATCAGTTCAGTCTTTAATGGTTTTAATAAGTTTTTTTAGTTTGATTTATGCATTTATAATTTCTGATTTTAGTAATGAAACTGTTTATAATAATTCTCATACTACAAAACCTTTATTTTATAAAATCTCTGGATCATGGGGAAACCATGAAGGAAGCTTACTTTTATGGTTATTAGTTTTAACTATTTTTTTATTTATTTTTTTAATTAGTTCAAAAAAATTATTAAATAAATACAGGTTATTAACTATATTATTCCAAGAATTAATTATAATTGGATTTTTAATATTCATTCTTTTTACTTCAAATCCTTTCTTAAATTTATTTCCAGTTCCAAAAGAAGGAACAGGTTTAAATCCAATTTTGCAAGACCCAGCTTTAGCAATTCATCCGCCTATTTTATATTTAGGATATGTTGGTACATCTATAATTTTTTCTTCATCATTAGCCGCTTTAGTTTGTGGAATGGTGAATAAAATTTGGGCTAAACATATTAAAAAATGGATAGTTATTTCTTGGATCTTTTTAACCATTGGAATTTTGCTTGGTTCAATTTGGGCTTATTATGAACTTGGTTGGGGAGGTTTTTGGTTTTGGGATCCAGTTGAAAATGTATCTTTGATGCCTTGGTTTTGCTTAACTGCATTAATGCACACAATTATAGTTTTAGAAAAAAGAAATATTTATCAATCTTGGACAATCATTTTATCTATTGCCACGTTTTCATTAAGTATGGGTGGAACTTTTTTAGTTAGGTCTGGAATATTGAATTCTATACATACTTTTGCAAATGATCCATCCAGAGGTATTTTTATATTATGTTTTTTATTTGTATTAGTTTTGTTAGCTATATTTATTTTTTTTATTTTTCAAAAAAAAATTATGAAAAATTTATCTAAAACTTTTTTTGTAAGTAAAGAAACTGCGATTTTAATAAATAATTGGTTTATGATGTTTTTTCTTTCAGTTGTTTTAATTGGAACTGTATATCCAATATTTTTAGAAGTAATCAATAGTTCTAAAATTTCAATTGGACCACCTTTTTATCAAAAATTGATTGTACCATTTTTAATACCATTTATGCTATTTATGGCCGTAGGACCAAAATTAAAATGGATAAAAGATAATTTAAGTAAAATTAATTTAAACCAACTTGTTTTATTAATCCTATCAATAATAGTTTCATATCTGTTAGTTAAATTATATGGCGTTAACTATCTATTTATTATCCCATTGATTGGTTTAGGTTTTTTTCTATTTTTATTAACAATAAAAGATTTTTTTTCAAAGGAATCAACATTGTCACAAAAAATATCTCATTTTGGTTTTAGTTTATTTATTCTCAGTATTTTATTTAATGGAATTTTTACTAAAGAATTTACATCTAACATGAAAGTTGGAGATAAAAGAGAATTTATAAACAAAACAATAAAATTTGAAAATTTAAAAATTGTTGAAAAAAATAATTATAAATCATTAGTGGCAAACTTTAGCGTATCTGACGGTAAAGACAGTATAAATTTGATTCCAGAGGTAAGAATTTATAATCAGCCAAAAACTTTAACTAGTGAGGCAGACATAAACTCGACAATTTATTCGGATAATTTTTTAGTATTTAACGTTATAAAAGACGATGGTTATTACAATGTCAGATATCAGTACAAACCTTTAATGATGTGGATTTGGTTTTCTATAATTCTTATATCTGCTGGTGGTATTATTAGTTATTTTAAAAAAGATGATTAAAAATATAAAATTTATAATCATAATATTATTTAGTTTATTTATTTTTTTTATATTTTTAAAAGGATTAGAAAAACCAAATAATTATTTTCCAGAAAAAAATTTAAATAAAATTGAAACTAACCTTACTTTTAAAAAGCTTTATGATCAAAAAGAAGTTTTGTTGTTAGAACTTATTAATAATAATAATTTTTCAATAATAAATATTTGGGCATCCTGGTGTTTACCTTGTAGAGATGAGCATATTTATTTATTAAATTTAAAGAGCACAGATAAAATAAATATTATTGGAATTAATTATAAAGATAAAAAATCAAATGCAGTTAAATTTTTATCCGATTTGGGAAATCCTTATTCTGAAGTTTTAACAGATCTAGATGGCACTAAATCTATTGAACTTGGAGCTATCGGTGTACCAGAAACTTATTTGGTAAATAATAAAAATAAAGAAATACTAACAAAATATATTGGACCTTTGGATGCTGTAAAATTTAAAGAAATATTAAAAATAATTGAAAATGAAAAAAACTAAATTTATTTTATTTATTCTCAGTTTTACCTTACTTTTACTAAATAATTTAAGTGCTGAAAATTATGATCAAGTCGATAAGATTTCAAAAAATTTAAGGTGCTTAATTTGTCAAGGCCAATCAATTTATGATTCACAGTCTGATTTTGCTTTAAGTATGAAAACATTAATTAAAAAAAAAATTAATGAAGGAAAAAATGAAAATGAAATTTATGATTTTCTAAAAAATAAATATGGAGATTGGATTGTTTATGATCCAGAAATTAACAAAAATACTATTTTACTGTGGGCAATTCCTTTGATTTTGTTTGTTTTTGGCGGTATTTTAATTATTAGAAAAGTATCTATAAAGTAAGAATAAAAAATTATTTATGCAAACATTATTAAGAGCAATTTTTATTATATTTTTTATCAGCACATCTTCAAATGCTGATTCAGGAAATAAATGGAATTTTTATGCAGGCATGTTTGATTTTAGTGATGAAGGTAAAAAATCAAATCTATTTGGAATTCAACATATAAACGAAAATTTATATAGAGAAAGTTTTTTAGGAACGTTGCAGCCGGTAACAGGGGCTTTTATAACTGCTGATAATGCAGGCTATATTTATACTGGATTTCAAATTCCTAGTAAATCAGGCGCATTAACTTTTACTCCAAGTTTTACTCCAGGATTATACAGTGAGGGTGACGGAAAAGATCTCGGTCATGTAATTGAATTTAAAACAGAAATTCAAATTTCCTACGAATTATCCAATGATAGTGAAATCGGGATATCTTATAATCATATATCAAATGCTAGTTTGGGTGATAAAAATCCTGGAGCAAATAGTTATATGATTAATTTTATAAAAAAATATTAAAATAAAATGAAATTGACGGATTGTCATAATTTTTATGACTTTAGAAAATTAGCAAAAAAAAAATTACCATCTCCAATTTTTCACTACATTGATGGAGCAGCTGATGACGAAATTACATATAGACGTAACACTTCTGCATTTAATGATGTTGATTTAGTTCCTAATGTATTAAGAGGAGTAGAAAATGTAGATTTATCAACTACTATATTTGGTAAAAAACTAGATCTTCCTTTCTATTGTGCGCCAACAGCTTTGCAAAGACTTTTTCATTATGATGGAGAAAGAGCAGTTGGAAAAGCGGCTCAAAAATTTAATACTATGTTTGGAGTATCTGCTTTATCAACTGTAAGTGTTGAAGAGATAGCATCATTAATTGATACTCCAAAAATGTTTCAATTTTATTTTCATAAAGATAGAGGTTTAAACGATGCTGTAATGGAAAGAGTTAAAGCTGCTAAATTTGATGTTATGGCTTTAACTGTAGATACTATAACAGGAGGCAACCGTGAAAGAGATTTAAGAACTGGTTTTACTTCACCTCCTAAACTTACGCCATCGAGTTTGTTTAGTTTTGCTTCAAAACCTATGTGGGCTATTAATTATTTAACTAAAGGAAAATTTGAATTGCCACATTTACAAGATCATGTAAGTGAAGGAACTAATATTGCTACTTCAATTGGAAATTATTTTTCTACCATGCTTGACCAATCTATGAACTGGAAAGACGCTGAAAAACTATGCTCTCAATGGGGAGGACATTTTGCTTTAAAAGGAGTTATGAGTGTTGAAGATGCAAAACGAGCTTTAGATATTGGTTGCACAGGAATAATGGTCTCAAATCATGGTGGAAGACAACTAGATGGCTCAAGATCTCCTTTTGATCAATTAGCAGCTATAGTTGATGCAGTTGGAGATAAAATGGATGTAATTTGTGAAGGTGGTATTCAAAGAGGAACACATATTCTTAAGGCACTTTCGGTAGGAGCAAAAGCATGTTCTGGCGGAAGACTTTATCTTTATGCTTTGGCTGGTGCGGGTCAAGCAGGGGTTGAAAGAGCATTAAGTCAATATCGTGCAGAAATAGAGAGAGACATGAAACTAATGGGATGTACTAAGATAAGTGATTTGAACAGAAATAATTTAAGATTTAGAAAAACATGAAATTAAAAGATTGTCATAATTTTAATGACTTTAGAAAATTAGCTAAAAAAAAATTACCATCAGCAATATTTCATTATATTGACGGTGGAGCAGATGATGAAGTTACCTTAAGTAGAAATACAAGTTCATTTAATGATTATGATTTGGTTCCAAGTGTTTTAAATGATGTTTCAAATATTGACATGTCTACTACTGTTTTAGGAGAAAAAATTGATTTTCCATTATTTCCTGCAGCTACAGCGATGCACCGGCTTTATCATCATGAAGGGGAAAGAGCTTCAGCAAAAGCTGTAGAAAAAATGGGAACTATATTTGGTACATCAACAATGGGCACAGTAAGTATCGAAGAAATTGCAAAGGTAAATAAAGGCCCAAAACTTTTTCAACTTTATATTCATAGAGATAGAGGGCTTACAGATAACTTGTTAGAAAGATGCAAAAAATCTGGTTTTAGAAGCATGTGTTTAACGGTTGATACTGTAGTAGCTGGCAATAGAGAAAGAGATAGAAGAACGGGATTTACTACTCCACCAAAACTAACATTAGGAAGTTTATTAAGTTTCGCATTACATCCAGTCTGGACAATAAATAATTTAATTCATGAAAAATTTAAATTAGCAAATATTGTTCACATGACACAAAAAGGAACTAGTATAGATAGATCAGTTATAGATTACATAAATGAACAATTCGATCCAGCAATGAATTGGAAAGATGCTGAGTATTGTGTAAAAAAATGGAATGGACCTTTTGCTTTAAAAGGAGTTATGAGTGTTGAAGATGCGAAGAAAGCAATTGATATTGGTTGTACTGCTATCATGATTTCTAATCATGGAGGCAGACAATTAGATGGTTCTCGTGCACCATTTGATCAACTTGCTGAAATAGTAGATGCAGTTGGAGATAAAATAGAAGTAATACTTGATGGTGGAGTAAGAAGAGGAACTCACGTTCTTAAAGCATTAAGTTTAGGTGCAAAAGCATGTAGTTTTGGAAAAGGTTATTTATTTGCTTTAGCAGCCGGAGGACAAAAAGGTGTAGAAAAAATTTTACAAAACATAAAAACAGAAATTAATCGTGATATGAAATTAATGGGATGTAAAAATGTGGGAGAATTAAATAGGTCAAAATTAATCTATAGAAAGTAATATGAAGCTTGCAAAAAATCTTGAAAGATTAGGAACCGAGTCTGCATTTAAAATATTAGCAGAAGCTAAAAAATTAGAAACCGAAGGGAAAAAAATAATTCACTTAAGTTTAGGTCAACCAGATTTTAAGTCACCAAAACATGTAGTAGATGCTACAAAAAAAGCGTTAGATGATGGTCATCATGGTTATGTTTTACCAAACGGAATTATTGAGTGCAGACAAGCCGTAACTAGAAAAATTAAAAAACTTTATAATGCAGATATTGATCCGGAAAGAGTAATTATAATGCCTGGGGGAAAACCAACAATGTACTATGCAATAACTTTGTTTGGAGAGCCTGGTGCAGAAATAATTTATCCTGATCCAGGTTTTCCAATCTATGAATCAATGATCAATTATACTGGAGCAAAAGCAGTTCCCATTAATATGCTTGAGAATAAAGATTTTTCAATTAATCCTGAAAAGGTATTATCCTTAATTAATGAAAAAACGCGATTAATAATATTAAATAATCCAAATAATCCAACTGGGGCATTCACAGAAAAAGATAAAATAGATAAGTTGGCAGAAGGATTAAAAAAATTTCCTAATGTTGTAATTTTAAGTGACGAAATTTATAGCAGGCAAATTTTTGATGGAAAAAAAATGCCAACTTTTTTTAATTATCCTGAATTATATGATCGATTAATTGTTCTTGATGGATTGAGCAAGGCTTACGCAATGACAGGTTGGAGACTAGGTTGGTCAGTGTGGCCTGAAAAACTTGTAGAACACGTTATTAAGTTCTGTGTAAACAATCACTCATGCGTAAATGCAGCTATTCAGTTCGGAGCTATTGCTGCTTTAGATGGTCCAGATGATCCAATTAATTTTATGATGGAAAAATTTACCAAAAGAAGAAAATTAATTTTTGATGGATTAAATAGCATTAAAGGAATTGAGTGCAGTTTACCAGGAGGGGCATTTTATGCTTTTCCAAATGTTACAGGAACTGGAATGACTGGAAAAGAATTTACAAAAAAATGCCTTCATGAAGCTGGAGTAGCAATTGTACCAGGTACAGCTTTTGGAAAAAAAGCTATAGATTATGTAAGATTTAGTTTTGCAGCCTCACAAGATCATATTTCCCAAGCATTAGAAAATATCAAGAAAATTGTAGGTTAATTTAAGTATATTTAATATTAAAATTAATATGTTATTTTATTAAACAATGAATGAACAAGTACAAAACGAACTTAAAAAAATTTTTAATGTTAGATTTTCTACGTCTGAGTCAACAAGAGGAAATTATGCTCGTGGAGAAGATACATATGATCCAGTATTATCTCAAGCAGTAGTTTTTCCTGAGACCAATGAAGAAGTTTCAAAATTTTTAAAATTATGTAATGAACATAAAATTCCAGTTGTACCATTTGGAACTGGAACTTCCTTAGAGGGAAATGCGGTTGGTAATGCAAATGGAATTACAATATCTCTTGAAAAAATGAACAAGGTATTAAATGTTAATGCTAATGATTTTGACTGTCGTGTACAAGCAAATGTAACAAGAAAACAATTGAATGAATATTTAAGAGAAGATGGAGTCTTTTTTCCAATTGATCCAGGAGCAGATGCTGCATTAGGTGGTATGGCTGCAACCTCAGCTTCTGGGACTATGGCAGTAAAATATGGAACAATGCGAACAGTAGTTTCAGGTTTAACAGTTGTTTTAGCTAATGGAGAAATTATTAAAACAGGAAGTAGAGCAAAAAAATCTTCTTCAGGATATAATTTAACAAATTTATTTATAGGTTCAGAGGGAACATTAGGAGTTATTACTGAAGTTCAATTAAGATTGTCTCCAATTCCAGAAAGCATAATGAGTGCGGTATGTTATTTTCCCGATTTAGACTCAGCTGTTCTAACTTCACAAGAAGTAATTCAGTATGGAGTTAATATTGCAAGAATTGAAATGTTAAATAAAGACCAAATGGAAATAAGTATTAAATATTCAAAATTAGATAATATAAAAGCTTCCCCAACTCTTTTCTTTGAATTTCATGGTAGTGAAGATTCAAATAAAGAGGCAATAAAAATTGTAGAAGAATTATCAAAAAATAATGGAGGAAGTGATTTTAAATGGGCTGAGTCAATTGAAGAAAGAAACAAATTATGGAAAGCAAGGCATGATGTTTACTATTCTGTTAAATCTTTGGGAAAAAATATGAAAGTCTATTCAACAGATATATGTGTACCAATATCAAAACTTGTAGAATGTGTTTCTTGGGCTGAGAAACATGTTAAAGATAATGGCTTAATAGCTCCAATGGTTGGTCATGTTGGAGATGGTAATTTTCACTCTATTATTTTGTATGATCCCAAAGATAAAGAAAAACAAAAAATAATAAGAGAATATAGCGACAAACTTATAGAAAAAGCTTTAGAACTAGAAGGTACAATAACTGGAGAACATGGAATTGGACTACAAAAAAAAGGTTATTTATTAAAAGAGCATCCTGATAATTTGCCTGTAATGAAATCGATTAAAAGAAGTTTAGACGTTAACAACATAATGAATCCTGGAAAGGTTTTTGACCTAAACTAGTATAATTTCAATTTCAGATTGTATTTATTATATGATCTATATCAATTTTTCTAAATAATTTTCTACTTGAGACAAATTATCAAGGACTCGTGATCCAATTTATGTTTAAATCTATTTAGTTAATTAACTTAAGAGGAGAAAAAATGATTAAAGAAAAAAAATCATTGAAGGAAAAATTGCCTTCAAGACGTAAGTTCTTTAAAGCAGCTGCTGCAACTGGTGTTGCTGCTGTAGCCGCATCATCTTTAGCTGCTCCAGCTGTTGCTGCAGACAGAGTAGAAGCGGCAATGGTAGCTACTTGGCCAAGAGATTTTCCTGGTCTAGGAACTGGTGCACAAAGACTTGCTAAAAGACTAAGCGATATGAGTGATGGACGTATTCAAGTTACTTATTATGCTGCAAACGAGAGAGTAAAAGCATTTGACTCATTTGACGAAGTTGCTTCTGGTAACTCACAAATGTATCATGGTGCAGATTATTATTGGGTTAAAAAACACCCTGCATTTGGATACTTTACTGCATGTCCATTTGGTTTTACTTACTCTGAAATCAATGCTTGGATTCACCATGGTGGTGGACAAGAACTTTGGGATGAACTAACTGACGACTTTGGAACTCAAAGTTTTATAGCTGGTAATACTGGAGTGCAAATGGGTGGTTGGTTTAATAAAAAAATTAGATCAGCTAATGACTTAAAAGGCTTAAAAATGCGTATGCCTGGATTAGGTGGACAAGTTCTTGGAAAACTTGGTGGTTCTCCAATTTCACTTCCTGGCGGACAAATTTATGAAAACCTTGTGTCAGGTGCAATTGATGCAACTGAATGGGTTGGTCCTTGGAATGATGAGGCTATGAAATTCCATGAAGCTGCTAAATATTATTACTATCCTGGTATGCACGAACCTGGTTCGATGTTAGCATGTGGTGTTAATAAATCATGGTTTACAAGCTTATCAAAATCAGACCAAGCGATAATTAAAACTGCTTGTGCATGGGCAGATGAAATTACGATGGCCGAGTATAATGCTAAAAATGGTGCAGCTTTAGCGCGTCTAGTAAATGATCATGGAGTTAAACTTGAGAAGTTTAACGACAAAGTTTACGATGCTTTTGCTAAGGGTGCTGCTGAAGTTTACGATGAAGTTCAACAACACAGTGCTCTTGCCGCGAAAGTTCATAAAGCTTTCGTTAAATCACGTACAGAGATTGGTGCTTGGACTAACTTGTCAGACTCGCCATATATTGCACAAAGAAACAGAGCTTTAGGACTATAATACTTAAAGTTTGATTAAAATTTATAATTAAGGGCCCTTTTTAGGGCCCTTTTTTAATAATTAAATAAATTTTTTTTGTTCTATGATTACAAAAAGTAACCTACCTATATTGATAAGAATTTTTTGTTATTCAATATTAGCCATTACTTTTGTTTTTTTAATAAACAATGTTTTAACGGTTTGGTTTGAATGGACCGGTGTTAAAAAGTTATTTGCACACTATGGTTTATTTGGGTTTAAAAAATTAAGTAAACCACTAGAAGATTCAGCATTAACAACTGCTTATATACAATTATTTTTTTATTTTACCTCGATACTATTAGCAATTATTTATGTAGCAAAATCAATTAAACAAAGCCTAGAAACTGACTCAAAAATTCTTACAAATTTTACGGCTTATATTATTCGTTCATCTTTTTGGGCAGTTTTAATTGTTGGGATTGCAGATTTAATAGTTTCATTTATGGTTGTAGAAAAATTAGTTGAGCCAATTTTTGGTGAAACTTTAAAAGTTAAATTAGTTATTCCAGCCTTTAGAATTACTTTTGTTCATTTTCCTTTAATATTAATTTCATTTGTAATTGGTTATTTTACAAGATCAGTAGGTTTTATTTGGTTGGCCGTTTTAGTTGTTGCAAGTGAATTTTTCATTGTAGTATCAAGATTTATATTTGAATATGAACAAGCTTTTCAAGGTGATTTAGTTCGTTTCTGGTACTCTGCCCTTTATTTATTTGCTAGTGCGTACGCATTAATGCATGAAGGACATGTACGAGTTGATGTTTTGTACACTGGTTTTAGCGAGAGAAAGAAAGCTTGGACAAATTCTCTTGGATCATTGCTATTGGGCATACCGCTTTGTCTTATAGTTTTATTTTTAGGAATGGGAGGAAAAGCTAGTATTATTAATGGACCAGTAATTTCATTTGAAATTACTCAACAAGGTTCTAATGGTTTGTATCTGCTATATTTAATGGCAGTATATTTAGCAGTATTCGCGGTAACTATGTTAACTCAATTTACAAGCTATTTTATGAGTAGCAGTTATGTACTTTTGAAAAAATAATTTATGGAACATTTATTTTTAGCTTTACTGGTATTAATAATGATTTTGGCATTGGCATCAGGTTTTCCCGTTGCTTTTGCATTACCAGGGTCAGCTATTATCTCAATAGGTCTTGCAGCTTTCTTCGGATATCTCTTTGAAGGAGATGTAGGTGCATATTATGCAACTGATGGACCAATAGAGTGGTTGACAGCAGGGATTACAAATTTCAGGAGTAATTATTGGGATGTAGAAACTGACACTTTAATTGCAATACCATTATTTATTTTTATGGGGATAATGTTGCAAAAATCAAAAATTGCAGAAGATCTTTTGGTGACTATGGGTCAATTATTTGGTCCTATTCCTGGAGGACTTGGAATTTCAGTTATATTTGTAGGTGCATTACTTGCAGCGACTACAGGAATAGTTGGGGCTACTGTAATTGCTATGGGTTTAATTTCATTACCTACTATGTTGAATAATAAATATGATAGAAGCCTTGCAAGCGGAATTGTTTGTTCATCTGGAACACTAGGTCAAATAATTCCTCCATCAATTGTTTTAATTATTATTGCTGACCAATTAGCTAGTGCTGCAGATGTAGCAAATACTATGAGGCAGGCAGATTATAAATTAATAACAGGAGAGTTTAATATGCCTGGTGAGTTTAGAGTGGGCTCTACCAGTGCTGGAGATATGTTTCTTGGAGCATTATTACCTGGGCTAGTACTTGTTGGCTTGTATATGTTGTATGTATTCGTATATGCAAGAATAAATCCTAAGTCAGCTCCTCCAGTTCCATTCAAGGGTCAATTTGATTTTAAATTTTGGATGAAAGTCATCATGGTGATAATTCCACCACTTGCATTAATATTTGCAGTTCTTGGATCTATATTAATGGGTATAGCAACTGTAAACCAAGCTGGTTCTATTGGTGCAATAGGAGCCACTATAATGGCCGGTTATCGTTTACATCAAGGTAAAAAGGATGCATATTATCCATTGCTAATAAGCGTTATATCTATAATTCCTATATTTATACTTTCAAAAAATTTTAATTTAAATATTAAAGCCGTAGAAACTAGAGACTTTGCTGCAATTCTTGTTACTGCTTTTTTTACTGCAATTTTTTTAATTGGTATTGTTTGGAGTTTTTGGAGAGCATACAAAGTTAATGATGTTTTAAAAGAGGTTGTTACTGAAACTTGTGTAACTACTTCTATGGTTTTTATAATTCTTCTTGGTGCAGCGATGTTAACTTCAGGTTTTAGAGCTTTTGGGGGTGAAGAATTAGTAAGAGATTTTTTACAAGATTTGCCAGGTGGATTTTGGACCCAATTTATTGTTGTGATGGCAGTAATTTTTCTCTTAGGTTTTTTTCTTGATTTTATAGAAATTGCAGTAGTTGTAGTCCCTATTATTGCGCCAATATTATTGGCAGAAACAGGAGCTAATGTTAGTGCAATATGGTTAGGAGTAATGATTGGAGTTAACTTGCAAACTTCATTTTTAACTCCTCCATTTGGTTTCGCGTTGTTTTATCTAAAAGGAGTTGCTCCTAAATTTATTACTACTTTAAATATATGGAAAGGTGTAGTTCCTTTTATAGCATTACAATTAGTAGGACTTGGAATTGTAGGATTTTACCCAACCTTGGTAAATTATTTACCTGCCAGAACATACTTAACATCTCATGTGGCACCGCCTCCAATGAATCCTAAGCTTCAACATTGTTTACAAGAATATAAGTTTGCTATTTACAATAATGATGAACAAAAAATTAAAGCAGCAATCACAGGTTTTCAAAAGTTAGTTCCTTCCAATCTTCCTAATGATAAATTGGATATTTTTGAAGAACATTTTGAAAATGCATTATTAACTTTTTCTTTAGTAAATAAACTTCAAAAAACAGAAAAAGAATATGACTTATTCGCTAAGGATTATAGAGATCTTCATTTTAGCGTAAGAAAAAAACAAAAAAAGATTAGAAAAATAGAAAGGAAAATAGAAAAATCAAAAGCTGAAATTAGAAATTTGGAGAAAGATGACTTAGCAGAAAAAAATAAAATTGAGCTGAGGATAGAAGACTACAACTTAGAAATTGATGAAATAAAAAAACAAATCCCAGAAAATTGGGTATCTAAAAATAAAGAATTTGAAATTCTTCAAAAAGCAAAAAATACTCAAACAAAAAGATACAAAAAAAATGTTGACCAAGCTTATGATAACTTAGATCAAATTGCTATGTTTATAAATGATCATGAAAATTTAAATAATCTTTCTTCAGAAATTAATAATTTAAAGAAAAATATAGCTAATGCTGATTATGAAAATTCAATTTTAATTATAGATAGTTTGTTTGAAAAACTTGGAGAGATTTCGGGATCAGAAGAAATTGCAAACAGATTAGATGATTTATATTCTTTGATTGATAGTGAAGAAAAAGATCTTAGCAAAATTTCAGATGCTAGCTATGAAGTAAATATGTTATTTGAAAAAGAAATTGGCTGGAGAAAAGATGCAGCTAAAAACTTAATGCCAGAACTTGAAAAATATAATTTAGTTATAAAGAATAATATAGGTTTAAGACTTCAATCGCGTTTAACTAAGGAACAAGCTAAAATGGTTGCACGTTGTAACTCCATTCATAGAGATATATCATTAAATTTTTAATTTAAAATTCATGGAGAAAAATATTTTACCGATTAAAAAAGCGGTTTTTATATTTTTTGTATTTGCTTGTGGTTATTTTATATCTGCTCTTTTAAGAGCAATTACGGCAACTTTATCGCCATTATTAACTACAGAGTTTAATTTAACTGCAGGAAACCTAGGGTTATTAGCTGGTGGTTATTTTTTAGGATTTGCATCTATGCAAATACCTCTTGGATATTTACTAGATAGGCATGGTCCTAAAAAAATTGTTTCATCTTTTTTATTAATCGCAATCATCGGAACAATTGCATTTGCTTTAGCCAAAAGCTTTTCTGGTTTACTTATTTCAAGAATTTTAATTGGAGTTGGTGTTAGTGCTTGTTTAATGGGTCCATTAACTGGTTATAGAATTTGGTTTGCAGATGAGTATCAGCAAAGAGCAAACGCTTGGATGTTAATGGTGCTTTCAATGGGTTTTGTTTTTTCAACTTTACCCGTACAAATTTTATTACCAATTATTGGTTGGAGGTGGATATTTGGTTTAATATCTATTTTAATACTCATTGTTATAGTTTTAACATTACTTTTCATTCCTAAATGGGGAACAGAAAATAACAACCAAGAAACAAGTGCTGGGTCCTTAACAGATGTATGGAAAAATAAATTTTTTAGAAGCACAATTCCATTAGGCTTGTTCAACTATGGAGGAATGGTTGCAATCCAAACCTTATGGGCTGGACCGTGGATGGTAAGAGTTGCGGGGTATACTCCTTTAGAAAGTGCAACAGGTCTTTTTTGGATAAATGTTACTATGTTATTTGCTTTTTTTATTTTTGGCTACATCTTACCCAAAATTACAAAGCTTGGAGTAGAATCGATGAAATTAATGAAATTAGGATTACCAATTAGCTATTTATCATTACTTTTTATAATTATTTTAGGAGAAAATGCAGGAGCATTACATTTTGCAATTTATATACTTACTTCAATAGTATTAACACTAACTCAACCTGCTGTAGCTTTATCTTTCCCAACAAGTTTGGCCGGTAAATCATTAACATCATTTAACCTACTTATTTTTGTAGGTACTTTTGTTATGCAGTGGGGAATAGGTTTAATTATTGATTTTTGCCAATTTTTAGGAAGAGAAGAAGTTAAAAGTTTTAAAATTTCTTTTACAGTTTATTTAATAATTTGTATTTTAAGTTACTTATATTTTATCTTGAAAAATAAAAATGAAAAATAAAAAAATGTATAACTTATTTTTAGTTAGTTTAGTCGTTTTAGTTTATTTTTTTGCTACACTTGGATTATATATTTTTCAAAGAAGTCTTTTATATCATCCAACAGAAAACAATTATTATGGAGACAAGTTGACTGTAAATATTAAAGAAGTAAAAATTGCAACAGATGATAACATTGATTTATTAGCCTGGTATCACAATAAAGATATTAATAAATTTAAAACTATCCTTTATCTACACGGGAATGCTGGATCATTAGAAAATAGAATACATAAGATTAATCACTTTGAAGATATGAATATTAATTTTTTATTACTTTCATGGAGGGGATTCAGTGGAAACAAAGGAGAACCTACAGAACAAGGTCTTTACCAGGATGCAAGAAGTGCTGTTAAATGGTTAATAAAACAAGGAGTATTTGAAGAAAATATTATAGTATATGGAGAGTCGCTTGGTACCGGAGTAACCACTGAAATTGCACAAAATAGAAATTTTGCAGGTATAATTTTAGAATCACCCTTTACTTCAATGGTGGCGGCTGGCAAGTCAAAATATCCTATTTTTCCAATTAGGTTACTTCTCAAAGATAGATATGAAAGTGATAAGAAAATAAAAAATATTAAATCTCCAGTATTAATTATGCATGGAGAACAAGATAATATAGTTCCATTTTGGATGGGAGAAAAAATGTTTGAATTATCAAATGAACCAAAATATTCCTATTTTTCAAAATATGACGATCATATGATGGACTTTAATAATGAACTAATTAATTCATTAAAACTATTTATAAAAAGTTTAAATTAAGACACAATTTAAACAAATGCATATCATTTTTGTATATTAAGTTTTTCTTGTGAAAAAATTAATATTTATCATTTTAGTATTATTTTACTCTAATTTTTCATTTGCAGAATTAAATGATCCAAACTATGAAAAATATTTTTATATTGGAAAGATGCAATCTTATCATGATAAATTTACATTATATTTTAAGACCAGAGAGAAACCTATAATAGCAAGAGGTCAATATTCAAACTATATTACTGACTATCCACAAGATTTGTATATTTACGATCATTTAACAAAAAAAGAATATCCTTTAATTTCTTACGATTGGTTTCCCAAAAAGGCTAAAAAATTTTATAAAAATTATAAGTATCCAGTTTTCCCAGAAGATTTTGCATATTATCTTTTAAATGATAACAATACTTTAATTCTTGTAAGTGCTTTTAAAGATTATAATCAGAATTTAATTTATGACATAAGTAAAAAAGAACTTGGAATTCAAAAAAATCGAGGAAAATTAAATTTTATAATTTCTACTTATGCGAAAAATTGCGGCTATAAATCTCTTAAAAATAATTTTGAATGTAATATTTATAAGCCTTTAATTTCAAAAAATTTAATTAATTAGATTGAATAAATGCATTGGCAAATTGTTCCGCATTAAATATTTGTAAATCGTCTTCTTTTTCACCCAATCCTAAACCTACAATTGGTACTTTATATTTTTTAGAAATCGCAATTAAAACACCACCTTTTGCTGTTCCATCTAACTTTGTCATTATTAAACCTGTTAAGGGTATTATTTTATTAAACTCTTCTAACTGGTTAATAATATTTTGTCCCGATGTAGCATCTAAAACTAAAATTACTTCATGAGGTGCCGTTTCATCACTTTTTTTAATCACATTTGCTATTTTTTTAAATTCATCCATAAGATTTTTTTTATTTTGTAATCTTCCAGCTGTATCAATTAGAACTTGATTAATATTATTATTTTTTGCGTGTTCTATTGCTTTAAAAGCAACTGACGCAGGATCTGAACCTGGATTAGATTTAATTATAGCAGCATTTACTTTTTCAGCCCATTTTTCTAATTGATCGATGGCTGCAGCCCTAAAAGTATCGCAAGCAGAAAATAATACTTTGTTATTATTTTCTTTGAGTATTTTACCTATTTTACCAATTGTTGTTGTTTTCCCTACACCATTAACACCAGATACTAAAATAATATTTAAATTATCTTTTTTTTCAAAAAATTTCTTTTTTTCCAAAGGTTGCATTAGTTCAATTATGTATTCTTTTAAGATTTTATTTACTTCAGAAATTGGATCTTCTTTAGGGTCAATTTTTTTTTGAGCAATTACATCTTTAATATCAGAGGCTGCATCAATGCCCACATCAGAACTTATTAAAAATTCTTCTATTTTGTCTAGTGTGCTGTCATCTATTTCTTTTTTAATGATTATTTCTCTTAATCCTGATGCAAAATTGTCTGCACTTTTTTTAAATCCTAATTTAAATTTTTCAAAAATACCCATTAAATATTAATTTTAATTTCTTTAATTTTTGAGACCGGTCCCAACATGCTTATATTATTTTTTTCATCGATACTAATTAATAGTTTGCCAGTGCTAAATTCAATTTCAGTTTTTGAATTAGAAAGTTTTTCCAGATTCGCTGCAACTGCAGTTGCGCATGCTGCTGTTCCGCAAGCTTTAGTTAATCCCGCTCCTCTTTCCCAAACTTTAACTTTTATCAAATTTTGACTAATTTTTTTTGCCAAAGTTACATTGCATTTTTCAGGAAATAGTTCGTGATTTTCAATTTCAGGACCGATCTTTTTTAGATTAAATTTATCAATATTTTCTATAAAAAAAATTACATGTGGATTCCCAACATTTACTGCTATTCCTCCAGTAAATTCATTATTTTCATTGTCAATTAATTTTATATTTAAATTTTTAGTATCAGAATTTTTGCTAAGTGGTATTTCATCCCATTTTATTTTTGGAGAACCAATTGATGTTTCTACTAAATTATTTTCAAAAATTTTAGATTTAAGAACTTTCGATGCTACAGTTAAATTTATTTCTTTTTTATTATTTTCTTTTGAAAGTAAATGAGCAACACATCTTGTACCATTTCCACAAGCATCTGATTTACTTCCATCAGAATTGTAAAATTCTAATTCTGCATCTAAATCGACATCTTTTTTAATATATATTAATTGATCACATCCTATAAATTCACGATTGCAAATTTTGATAATTTGATCATTAGTTAAAATTACGTCTTCTTTCCTTTGATCAATGATAACAAAATCATTACCCAATCCATCCATTTTAAATGCATTAAATTCCATATAAATAAATACTTAACTTATTTATTGACTTTTTGAACCTCTATTATACTTTATCGCCGTTTCCGCAAAATACAGCAATTTGCGGTGTCTTTGGTTACAAAGAGATCGACACCAGTCAGCGAGGGTTCGCCCACTGGTGCGATAACTGCTGTGTGAAATTATGTTTGAAAATTTAACTAATAAATTTGAAGAAATATTTTCTTCATTAAAAAAAGCACCTTCTTTAGATGAGAAGCAGGTAGACGAAGGTTTAAAAAGCATTAGACTGGCTCTTCTTGAAGCGGATGTATCACTAGAAGTTGTTAAAGAGTTTATAAATAGAGTTAAACCGAAAGCATTAGGGCAGGAAATAGTTCGTTCAACATCACCAGGACAAATGGTGGTAAAAATTGTTTATGATGAATTAGTTTCTTTCTTGGGAGACAAAACTTCAGATATACAGTTAAATGCCGTACCTCCAGTGCCAATTATACTTGTTGGACTTCAAGGATCTGGAAAAACAACAACAACAGCAAAACTAGCAAGATTTTTAGAAAAAAATAATAA
Source organism: Pelagibacteraceae bacterium AG-439-F23 (assembly GCA_003212415.1). GTDB lineage: Bacteria > Pseudomonadota > Alphaproteobacteria > Pelagibacterales > Pelagibacteraceae > Pelagibacter. The sequence goes on along the minus strand of QCPT01000004.1, from coordinate 29,315 downwards.
AAAAAAAGTAATGATGGCTAGTCTTGATGTTTATAGGCCAGCGGCTCAAGAACAATTAAGACTACTAGGAGAACAAAATAATATTTTAACTTTGCCCGTAATTGAGGGACAAGTTCCAGCAGATATTTGCAGAAGAGCATTAAGCGCTGCGAATTTAAATGGTTCAGAAGTAATTTTATTTGATACAGCGGGACGAACACAAATTGATTTTCAGATGATGAATGAAATCAAACAAATAGAAAACATAATTAATCCATCAGAGACAATATTAGTGGCCGACTCACTAACGGGACAAGTTGCGGCTAATGTTGCAAAAGAATTTAAAAATACAGTTAATTTAACTGGAATTGTTCTTACAAGATCAGACGGTGATGGTAGAGGTGGCGCAGCATTAAGTATGAAATATGTTGCAGATGTTCCAATCAAATTTTTAGGAGTTGGGGAAAAAATAGAAAATTTTGAAGTTTTTTATCCTGATAGAATAGCCAATAGACTGTTAGGAATGGGAGATATTGTTTCCCTAGTAGAAAAAGCTTCAGAAGATTTAGATCAAGAAAATTTAAAGAAAACTGAAGAAAAACTTAAAAAAGGACAATTTTCATTAGAAGATTATCTTTCACAACTTAGACAAATGAAAAAAATGGGAGGTATTGAAGGAATAATGTCATTCCTCCCGGGAGTTTCAAAAATTAAATCTCAAATGGATCAAGCTGGTGTCGACGAAAAAATTATTACTCAAAATGAAGCTGTAATTTTATCTATGACTAAAAAAGAAAGAGAAAATCCAAAAATAATTGATGGATCTAGAAAAAAAAGAATTGCTAATGGCTCTGGAACTGATGTTGCCACTATCAATAAATTGTTAAAACAATTTAAAATGATGTCTGAAATGATGAAGAAGATGTCAAAAGGAAATACGAAAGGAATGGCGGATAAAGGAATTCCTCCTGAACTTTTTAATCAACTTAAATAATAAAAGGAGAAAGAATGTTAAAAATGAGGTTATCAATAGGTGGAACAAAAAAAAGACCCGTTTACAAAATAGTGGTTGCTGATAGCAGGTTTCCTAGAGATGGAAGATTTATCGAAAAATTAGGATTTTTTAATCCATTGCTTCCAAAAGATAAAAGAGAGAGAGTTGGATTGGATCTTGAAAGAATCAAGTACTGGTTAGGTCAAGGAGCTAGGCCAACAACTAGAGTAGCTAGAATTTTAGGAGAAAATGAAGTAATGCCTATGCCAGCCAAAGGCAACAACCCTAAAAAAGCAATTCCTAAAAAAGATCGCAAAAAAGAAGGAGAAACTGGCGATGCTAAAGCAGAAGCACCAAAAGAAGAAGCTAAAGCAGAAGCACCAAAAGAAGAAGCTAAAGCAGAAGCACCAAAAGAAGAAGCTAAAGCAGAAGAAAAAAAATAAATGTTTTTATCTCGTATTTTTACTTTATATCCAGAATACTTCCCAGGTTATCTGAACAAAGGCTTGTTTGGAAAAGCTATGAATGAAAAAATTTGGAATTTAGAAACAGTAAATATAAGAGACTTTACATTTGATAAACATAAAACGGCAGATGATACACCTTACGGAGGTGGGAGTGGTATGTTAATAAAAGCAGATGTTTTAGCCAAATCTCTAGACGAAAGTATAAAGGAAAAAGAAAAAATAATTTATTTAAGTCCAAAAGGAAAATTATTTAATCATAAATATGCTAAAGAACTTTCAACTGAAAAAACTTTAAATTTTATATGTGGTCACTTCGAAGGTATTGATGAAAGAATAATTCAGAGTAGAAATATAGAAGAAGTTAGTATTGGTGATTTTGTTTTATCTGGCGGTGAAGCAGCAACTTTTGTGGTTTTAGATGCAATTTTAAGATTTATTCCTGGTGTTTTAGGAAATGAAAATTCCACACAAGATGAAAGTTTTGAGAATGGGCTTTTAGAATACCCCCAATATACCAAGCCTCAAATTTGGGAGGATAAAAGTGTACCAGATGTTCTATTATCGGGCGATCATGCCAAAATTAAAGACTGGCGTTTATCTCAATCTGAGGCTATAACACGCGACCGAAGACCAGATTTGTGGCAAAAATATAAAAAGAATTAATATGAAAACTATAGAAGAAATCAATCAATCAAACTTAAAAAAAATAATTTCAGAAAGAAAACATCCAGATTTCTTTCCAGGAGATATTGTAAAAGTTGGAGTTAGAATTACAGAAGGAAAAAGAGATAGAATTCAGTATTTCGAAGGAGTCTGTATAGCAAAAAAAAATAGAGATATTAATTCTTCATTTACAGTAAGAAAAATTTCTTTTGGAGAGGGCGTGGAAAGAACTTTTGCATTGTACAGTCCAATCGTAGACACAATTAAAGTTGTTAGATCAGGAAAAGTTAGACGAGCAAAATTATACTATTTAAGAGACAGAACAGGTAAGTCTGCAAGAATAGCTGAAAAAATCAAAAAGAAAATTGGAATAGATATTGAAACTAAGATTCAACAGGTTACTGAAGAAAATGTTATGTCTGAAACAGAAGAAAAAACTGAAGAATTACCAAAAGAAGAAGCTAAAGCAGAAGCACCAAAAGTAGAATCTAAACCTGCTCAAAAAAATGTTACAGAAAAACCAGAACAATCGAAAGAAAAAAAAGAGCAGAAAAAATAATTTTTCTCTTAATGCCACAAACAATTTACGATAAAATATGGAATGAACATCTTGTTCATGAACAAAAAGATGGTACTTCACTTCTTTTTGTAGATAGACATTTAATTCATGAAGTTACAAGCCCCCAAGCTTTTGAAGGTTTGCGAACATCGAATAGAAAAGTTAGACAACCAAAATTAACACTTGCAGTTGCAGATCATAATGTTCCCACAACCGATAGATCAAAAGGTATATCGGATGAAGACTCTAGAATACAAGTAGAAACTTTAGATAAAAACTGTAAAGAATTTGGAATCCAATTATTTGGAATGGATGATAAAAGACAAGGCATTGTTCATATAATTGGACCTGAACAAGGATTTACTCAACCTGGAAATATAATTGTTTGTGGAGATAGCCATACTGCTACCCATGGTGCATTTGGTGCTTTAGCATTTGGTATAGGAACTTCTGAAGTTGAACATGTTTTAGCAACACAAACTTTAGTACAAAAGAAATCAAAAAATTTTAGAATAAACGTTAATGGCAAGTTACCAATTGGTGTTACTGCAAAAGATGTTATTTTACAAATCATTGGAAAAATAGGAACTGCTGGCGGGACAGGTTATGTAATTGAATATTCAGGAAATTTAATTTCAGGATTAAGCGTTGAACAAAGAATGACAATTTGCAATATGACTATTGAGGGAGGAGCTAGAGCCGGATTAATTCAGCCAGATGAAAAGATATTTGAATATTTAAAAGACAAACCAATGTCGCCAAAAAACGAAAATTGGGAAAAAGCTGTTGAATACTGGAATAAATTAAAGACTGATACTGATGCAAAATTTGATAAAGAAATTATTTTAGAAGGATCAGAAATAAAACCGATGGTAACTTGGGGGACATCACCACAAGATGTTGTCGAAATAGATGGAAAAGTTCCTAATCCTGAGAATGAAAGCGACGAAGATAGAAAGAGCTCAATTAAAAGATCACTTAACTATATGGGTTTAAAACCAAACACAAACGTAAAAGACATTAAAATTGATAAAGTTTTTATAGGTAGTTGCACGAATGGAAGAATTGAAGATATAAGAGAAGCGGCAAAAATTATAAAAGATAAAAAAATAGCATCTCATGTTAATGCAATAATAGTACCAGGTTCAGGGTTAGTTAAAGAACAGGCTGAGCAAGAGGGTTTAGATAAAATATTTATTAAATCTGGATTTGAATGGAGAGAGCCAGGATGTTCAATGTGTCTTGCAATGAATGCCGATAAGTTAAAACCAGAAGAAAGATGTGCTTCTACCTCAAATCGTAATTTTGAAGGAAGACAAGGACGTGGTGGAAGAACACATCTTGTAAGTCCTGCGATGGCAGCCGCAGCTGCAATTTCAGGAAATTTGGACGATGTAAGAAAGTATCAAAATTAAATGAAAAAATTTACAACAGTTAAAAGTATACCCGCATATCTTCCTATAGTTAATATTGATACTGATATGATTATTCCTAAACAATTTTTAAAAACTATAAAAAGAACTGGTCTAGGTAAAAATTTATTTTTTGAAATGAGATATGATGAAAAAGGAAATAAAATAGATAATTTTATTTTAAATAATGATCCATTCAATAAATCTAAAATATTAGTTGCTGGAAAAAATTTTGGTTGTGGTTCCTCAAGAGAACATGCTCCGTGGGCACTTTTAGATTTTGGAATTACATGTGTTGTTAGTTCAAGCTTTGCAGATATTTTTTACAATAATTGTTTCAAAAATGGAATTTTACCTATTACAATAAGCGAGGAAGAAATAAAGGAGATTTCAGAATATTCAAATAGAAAAGAAGAAATATCAGTTAATTTACCTGATCAAAAAATTGTATTTGGAAATAAAGAAATAAATTTTGAAATTGACGAATTTAAGAAAAAATGTTTGATGGAAGGATTAGATGATATTGCATTATCTTTAGAAAAATTAGACAATATTGTTTCATTTGAAGAAAAAATGAAAAATACAAAACCATGGATTTTTAATGATTAAAGTAAAAAAAAGAAAATTTTTATTATTGTCGGGAGACGGCATAGGCCCAGAAGTTGTAGGAGAAGTAAAAAAAATAATTAATTGGTTTAATAAAAATAAATCATTAGATTTTGAAATTGAAGAAGAGCTAATAGGAGGTGCTTCTTATGAAAAACATGGAACGCCAATTACAGATGAAGTATTTTATAAAGCATTAGAAAGTGAAGCGGTAATACTAGGAGCTGTTGGGGGCCCTAAATGGGATGATCTTGAATTTTCAAAAAGACCAGAAAGAGCTTTGTTAAAACTGAGAAAAGAATTAAAATTATTTGCCAATCTTAGACCTGCTATCTGTTTTAAACAATTGGTAGATGCTTCAAGTTTGAAACCAGAATTAGTTTCAGATTTAGATATATTGTTTGTAAGAGAATTAACTGGAGGAATTTATTTTGGAGAACCAAGAGGGATTAAGCCGATTGATAATGGAGAAAGAAAAGGAATAAACACACACGTTTATACCTCAAGTGAAATTGAAAGAGTTGCTCGTGTAGCTTTTGATCTTGCAAGAAAAAGAAATAATAAGGTTACATCATGTGAAAAATCTAATGTAATGGAAGCAGGTCAACTTTGGAAAGAAGAAGTCCAAGCTTTACATGAAAAAGAGTTTAAAGATGTAGAATTAAAACATATGCTTGCAGATAATTGTGCTATGCAATTAGTGAGAAATCCCAAGCAATTTGATGTGATTGTTACCGATAATCTTTTTGGAGATATGCTATCAGATGAAGCAGCAATGTTAACTGGGTCTTTAGGACTTTTACCATCTGCATCATTAGGAGCTAAAGATAAAAATGGAAATATGAGATCATTATACGAACCGGTCCATGGATCCGCACCTGACATAGCAGGAAATGGGATTGCAAATCCAATCGCAACAATTTTAAGTTTTGCAATGGCACTAAAATATTCTTTAGACTTAGATAAAGAATCAAATATTTTAGAAAAAGCAGTGCAAAGTGTTCTTGACGAAGGATTGAGAACTAAAGATATATTATCAAAAGGCACAAAAGAAGTTTCAACTTCCGAAATGGGTGATGCAATAATTTCAAAATTGCAATAATTAATCATTTATTCTAGACTATATATATGCCAAGTTATATTGCCCCATTAGAAGACATGATGTTTCTTTTTAACAAATTGAGAAACAACAAAAAATATAATGAAATTGAAAAATATAAAGAAGTTAACTCAGAATTAGTTAAGGATATTTTAGAAGAAGCTGCAAAAATTAGTCAAAATTTAATATTACCTTTGGCAAAATCTGGTGATGAAAATCCACCAATTTTAGAAAATGGGGTAGTAAGAACTTCTCCAGGATACAAAGAAGCATATAAAAAATTTATTGAAGATGGATGGATTTCTTTGTCTTGCGATCCAAAGTATGGAGGACAAGGAATGCCTAAAACTGTCAGTACTTTCTTTGATGAAATGTTATCATCAGCATCTCTTGCATTTAAACTTTATAGTGAGTTAACTATAGGTGCATATAATTGTATATTACGTCACGCGAGTGAAGAGATAAAAGATACCTATCTTCCAAAGATGGTCGAAGGCAAATGGAGTGGTACAATGTGTCTTACTGAACCAGTCTGTGGTACAGATTTAGGTTTGTTAAAAACGAAAGCAGAAGAACAATCTGATGGCACATATAAGATTAATGGACAAAAAATATTTATTACTTCAGGAGATCATGATCTTACCGAAAATATTATACATTTAGTTTTAGCAAGATCAACTGACTCACCAAAAGGAACAAAAGGAATAAGTCTTTTTCTTGTTCCTAAATTTATTGTTAAGGAAGATGGAAATGTAGGTTCAAGAAATGGTGTTTCAACCGGATCTATAGAAAATAAGATGGGTATAAAAGGTTCTGCCACATGTGTTTTAAATTTTGACGGTGCAACTGGATACATGATTGGACAAAAAAATAGAGGACTTAACTCCATGTTTACTATGATGAATTTAGAAAGGATTGTGGTTGGAATACAAGGCCTTGGAATATCTGAAATTGCTTATCAAAATTCATTGTCTTACGCAAAAGAAAGAAAACAAGGAAAAGCAAATAACACAAAGTCTGAAAATGGTGCAGATTTTATAATTGATCATGCTGATATAAGGAAGTCTTTACTTAATATGAAATCAATAATCGAAGGAGAAAGAGCATTATGTTTTTGGCTTTCACAGCAGACAGAAGTTAGTCTTAATCATAGCGATGAAAATGTAAAGCAGGAAGCCTCTGATTTTGTTTCACTAATGACTCCAGTAGTTAAATCAATGTTTACTGATATGGGTATGGAAATTACAAGTGAAGCAATGCAAATTCATGGAGGATATGGTTTTACAAAAGATCTTGGTATTGAACAATTATATAGAGACAATAGAATTACCCCAATTTATGAGGGCACAAACTCAGTACAAGCAGCCGATTTAGTTTTTAGAAAATTAGTAACTAAAAATGGAGATATAATTGATAAATATTTAAATTTAGTTAAAGAAGAAACAAATATTAATGATGAAAAAATACAATCATATAAAAAACAATTAGATCACTATTTAGCTATATTAGGTAAATTTACAGATTGGATTAAAGAAAAGATAAAAGATTCTAAAGATGATGTAAGCGCCGCCTCTAATGATTACTTAAAAGTTTTAGGACTTGTTGCAACAGCTCATGCTTGGATAAAAGTTTTAGAAGTTAGTTTTAAAGATTATGAGAAAAACAAAGATTTTTATGAAGACAAAATACAAACGGCAAATTATTATTTTAATAGAGTTTTACCAAGAGCTGAAAGTTATTTTAAATCAGCAACTACTGGAAGTAAGTATATAATGGAATTTAAATTTAATTAGCATGAATCATTACGATACAAATTTAGACAAGAGTAAAGCAAACTTTGTTCCATTAACTCCTCTATCTTTTTTACAAAGAGCAAAAGATATTTATCCTAATTATGAAGCTTTAGTTTACGAAGATAGAAAATATACTTGGAAAGAAGTTTATAAAAGATGTATTAAATTTGCAAGCGCACTAGAAAAGCTTGGTATTGGCAAAGGAGATACAGTTTCATTTCTAGCTTTTAATACTCCCGAAATTTTTGAGGCCCATTATTCTGTTCCTATGACTGGAGGAGTATTAAATACAATTAATATTAGATTAGATGCCAAAACTATTGCTTACATTTTAGATCACAGTGAAGCAAAAGTGTTAGTTGTTGATAGACAACTTCATGTAGAAGTTAAAAAAGCTTTAAGCACTATTAAAAATAAAATTATAATAATCGATATAAATGATAAGTACGCAGACCAATCGAAATTAGAAAAAATTGGTGATTTAGAATATGAAGAATTTTTAAATACGGGAGATGAAGATTATTATTGGAAAATGCCAGAAGATGAATGGCAAGCTATTTCATTAAGTTATACTTCAGGTACAACAGGAAATCCAAAAGGTGTAGTTTATCATCATAGAGGATCATATTTAATGTCAACTGGTAGTGCGACGGCTTGGAATATGCCAAATAGATTAAATTTTTTAACTGTTGTGCCAATGTTTCATTGTAATGGTTGGTGCTATCCTTGGACCGTCCCAATGTTAAATGGTAAGACAATTTGTTTACGAAATATTGATATTAAAAAAATTTTTGAATTAATTGAAGAACATAATGTAACTCATTTTGGAGGAGCGCCAATTGTGCTTAATATGATTACGGGAGCACCTGAAAATGATCGAAAAAAATTAAAACAAAAAGTTTATGTTTTGACTGCTGGCGCTCCACCACCAAGTATTATTTTTAAAAAAATGAAAAGTCTTGGTTTTGAAGTAATGCATGTTTATGGATTGACGGAAACCTATGGACATGTAACGCAATGTGCATGGAATGAAGAATGGAATGAATTTGATGAAGAAAAACAAAACGAGATTAAAGCCAGACAAGGAGTAAGATATCCTAATACGGAAGGTGCAACAATTATGGATCCTGAGACCATGAAGGAAGTTCCAAAAGATGGCAAAACAATTGGAGAAATAATGATTAGAGGAAATGTAGTTATGAAAGGATATTTTAAAGATAAAGATGCAACAGAAAAAGCTATGAAAGGAGGATGGTTCCATACCGGAGATTTAGCCGTGATGCATCCAGATGGGTATGTAAAAATTCAAGATAGGTCTAAAGATATAATTATTTCGGGTGGTGAAAATATTTCTTCAATTGAAATAGAAAATACTTTATCAAAACATCCTTCAGTATCTATTGCTGCGGTAGTAGCTAAACCAGATGAAAAATGGGGTGAAGTACCTTGTGCATTTATTGAGTCTGTAAAAGATAAACCAGTTACTGAAAAAGAATTAATTGATTTTTGTAAAGAAACTCTTGCCAAGTTTAAAGTTCCAAAAAATGTAGTTTTTTGTGAACTACCAAAAACATCAACAGGTAAAATTCAAAAATTTGAACTAAGAAAAAAAGTCAAGGAACTATCTTGATTTTTAATAAATAAATAATTTTTAATTTAAAATATGAAAACATTTTCTATAGCAAAATCAAGAAGGTTAAGAAGCACTCCCTATACATCTCGAATAGAAAAACAAGGAGTTACTGCTTACAGTACATATAATCACATGTTATTGCCAGCTGCATTTGGATCAATAGAAGATTCTTATCATCACCTTAAAAAAAATGTACAGGTTTGGGATGTTGCGGGCGAAAGACAAGTAGAAATTACCGGCAACGATTCAGCAAAATTGGTTCAGTTAATGACTTGTAGAGATTTATCTAAATCAAAAGATGGCAGATGTTATTATTGTCCAATAATAGATGACAAAGGTGGTCTAATTAACGATCCTGTCGTTCTAAGATTAAGTAATAATAGATGGTGGATTTCAATTGCAGACTCCGATGTAATTTTGTTTGCCAAAGGTTTAGCAATAGGAAATAAATTTGATGTTCAAATATTAGAACCAGACGTAAATATAATGGCAGTTCAAGGACCAAAGTCATTTAAATTAATGGAAAAAGTTTTTGGAGAAGAAATTACAAAATTAAAATTTTTTGGTTTTGATTATTTTGATTTTAAAGGAACAAAGCATTTAATTGCTCAATCTGGATGGTCTAAACAAGGTGGTTACGAGATTTATGTTGAAAATACTAATTCAGGTCTAGAATTATATGATTATCTTTTTGAAATAGGTAAAGAATTTGACATTAAACCTGGATGTCCAAATCTTATTGAAAGAATTGAAAGCGCATTACTATCTTACGGAAATGATATGGATAATAATGATAATCCTTTTGAATGTGGTTTTGACAAATTTGTAAATTTAGATTCTGATGTAGTTTTTTTAGGAAAAGAAAATTTAAAAAAAATTAAATCGGAAGGAATTAAAAGAAGATTGATGGGAGTTCAAATTGATAGTAAAGAAATAAATGTATCTGGATCTATTGATTTAAAAGATGAAAATAACATAAAAATCGGTGAATTAAGATCTGGCTGTTATTCGCCTCATTTCGGAAAAGTTATAGGAATAGCAATGATAAAGAAACCTTTCTGGGAAGTATCACAAACTGTTAAAATCGAGATAAATAAACAAACTTTTGATGGAAAAGTTTGCGATTTACCTTTCATTTAGTATAAAAGTTCTATTAACACCATGAATATAGCGATTGTAGGAGCCACAGGTAACGTTGGAAGAAAATTAATTGAAGTATTGGAAAAAAAAAATTTTCCAATATCTGAATTATTTCTCATTGCATCATCAAAAAGTGAAGGAAAAAAAATTAGTTTTTCTGGAAAAGAACACACGATCATTGATCTTGAAAAATTTGACTTTTCAAAAGTAAAGATCGCTTTTTTTGCAGCTGGAAGCACAATTGCAGAGAAATGGGCACATGTTGCAGCAGAAAAAACAATAGTAATAGATAATTCAAAGTTCTTTAGAAAAGATCCAGATATACCTTTGGTGGTACCCGAGGTAAATTCTAAAGAATTAGTTCATGTAAAAAATAAAAATATAATTGCAAATGCAAACTGTTCAGTAATTCCTCTTGTTGTTGCTCTTAAACCATTGCACGATTTATATCAAGTAAAAAGAATTGTTGTATCAACTTATCAATCCGTATCTGGAGCCGGCAAAGATCCAATGGATGAGTTACTTAGCCAGACTCAAGAATTTTTTAAAAATAAAAAATTAGAATCAAAATATTTTACAAAACAAATTGCATTTAATGCGATACCTCATATTGATAGTTTTTTAGAAGATGGTTATACGAAAGAGGAACAAAAAACAAATGATGAGGTAAAAAAAATATTAGATAATAAAATTAAAATTACTTCTACATGTGTTCGAATACCAGTATTGGTATCACATTCTTTAAGTGTAAATGTTGAGTTTAATAAAAAATATAATTTAGATGAAATTAAAAATGTTTTGTCAACTTCTCCAGGATGTAAATTGGTAGATGAACATAAGGATGGTGGCTACATAACTCCAGTAGAAGCTGAAAATAAATTTGAAACATTTATTTCTAGAATTAGGGATGATAAATCTCAACCCAATACAATAAATCTTTGGATTGTATCTGATAATTTACTTAAAGGTGCCGCCTTAAATGCAGTAGAAATTGCAGAATCGTTAATCGAAAAAGATTTTTATGGAAAATAAAAATCCATTATCTCCACATATACAAATCTATAAGTGGCATATTTCTTCTTTAGTTTCTATAGCTACAAGGATTACAGGAATTATAAATATTTTATCAATAACTTTAATTTGCATGTGGTTTGCCAGTTTACTATTCGGAGAATCTAATTATGAAATTACTAATTTATTTTTACAATCTTTCTTTGGTAAATTTATAGCCGTAGGAATTACATGGTCATTTAGTTTTCAAATGTTAAGTGAAATAAGACATTTAATTATGGATCTTGGTTATGGTTTCGAAATAAAAACAACAAATATTACAGGAATTATTGTTATTATTTTTTCGTTTATTTTAACAATTTTAATTTATTTATTAGGTAGACAAATTATTTTATGAGACCAGTAACAAAAAGGTGGTTATTTTTAAAAATAAGTTCACTTATTTTAATTCCTTTAATGCTATGGTTTATTATTAATTTTGTCTCTTTTTATGATAAAAATTATGAGGAAATCGTTAAATTTCTAACATCTCAACCATCAAAATTTTTTGTTAGTTTATTTTTAGTTTTTGCTTACTTTTTTTCAGCATTGAGTATAAGCGAGGTATTTGAAGATTATATAGAGGATGAAAAAATAAAAAATGTCGCAATAAATGCATTAAATATTGTTGCTATATTTATTCCACTAATAACTATTATTATAATTTTTAATCTAGGCTTATGAGTAAATACAATATTATAGATCATGAATATGACGTTGTTGTTCTAGGTGCTGGTGGCTCTGGTTTAAGAGCTGCAGTTGGGCTAAGCGAAGCAGGATTAAAAACAGCATGTATTTCAAAAGTTTTTCCAACAAGAAGCCATACTTCTGCTGCTCAAGGTGGAATATCAGCAGCTTTAGGCAATATGGGCGAGGATGATTGGAGATGGCATATGTATGATACTGTTAAAGGATCAGACTGGTTGGGCGATCAAGACTGTATAGAATATTTATGCAAAGAAGCTCCAAGAGCTGTTTTAGAATTAGAAAGATACGGAGTCCCATTTAGCCGAACAAAAGACGGAAAAATTTATCAAAGATCTTTTGGAGGAATGACAAAAAATTATGGTAATGAGCCCGTTCAAAGAACTTGTGCAGCAGCAGACAGAACAGGTCATGCAATACTTCACACTATGTATGGTCAAGCATTGAAACATAATACTAAATTTTTTATTGAGTATTTTGCATTAGATTTATTAATGAAGAATGGGGAATGCAAAGGTTTAATAGCTTGGAATTTAAATGATGGAACAATTCACAGATTTAGATCTCATATAACTATAATAGCTACTGGTGGATATGGAAAAACATATTATTCATCAACTTCTGCTCATACATGTACTGGAGATGGTAATGCTATGGCTTTAAGAGCGGGACTACCATTGCAAGATATGGAGTTTGTTCAATTTCATCCAACAGGAATTTACGGACATGGAACTTTAATATCCGAAGGAGTTAGAGGTGAAGGAGGATACCTTCTAAACTCTAAAGGAGAAAGATTTATGGAACGTTATGCTCCAAAAGCTAAAGATCTTGCATCAAGAGATGTAGTGAGTAGATCAATAGCTATTGAGATTAATGAAGGAAGAGGTGTTGGAAATGAAAAAGACCATGTTCATCTTCATTTAGATCATTTAGATCCAAAAGTTATTGAAAATAGATTGCCTGGTATATCAGAGTCTTCAAGGTTATTTGCAAATGTTGATGTTACAAAAGAACCGATACCAGTAGTACCGACGGTTCATTATAATATGGGTGGAATTCCAACTAATTACAAAGCTGAAGTTATAACTTTAAATGGTTCAGAAAAAGTTGTTCCTGGACTTATGGCAATCGGAGAAGCAGCATGTGTTTCTGTACACGGAGCTAATAGATTAGGATCAAATTCATTAATTGATCTTGTAGTTTTTGGAAGAGCTGCATCAAAAAGAGCAGCAGAATTAATTAAGCCAGGTTCTCCTCACGAGAATATTCCGGAAAATGAAACTGAAAAATGTATTGATAGATTTCATAAGTTGAGAAATGCAGACGGTGAAAACAAAACAGCTGACTTAAGATTGTCAATGCAAAAAACAATGCAATCAAAATGTGCAGTTTTTAGAACTGAAAAAACTTTAAAAGAGGGAGTTAAAGAAATAAGAAAACCATTTGATGGAATGGATTCAATATCAGTAAAAGATAAATCATTAATTTTTAATACTGATTTAGTTGAAACATTGGAGTTTGATAACTTGATCAGGCAGGCTATAGTTACGATGGACTCGGCGTACGAAAGAAGAGAAAGTAGAGGAGCACATGCAAGAGAAGACTACCCTAAAAGAGATGATGACCAATTTATGAAACATACTTTGTCATGGTGTAACGGAAGCAAAACAATAATTGATTATAAGGAAGTAAATAAATCAACTCTTTCAAATGATGTTCAATATTTTCCTCCTCAAGAAAGGATTTACTAATGGTTCAAATAAATTTACCTCAGAACTCAAAAATAGAAAAAGGTGAATATTATAAAGATAAAACTGGATCAAAAAATATTAGAAAAGTTAATATTTATAGATGGGATCCTTCAACCAACCAAAATCCAAGACTAGACACTTATGAAGTTGATATGGATAATTGTCCATCAAAAGTATTAGACCTTTTAAATAAAATTAAAAATGAAATAGATCCTTCGATCGCATATAGAAGATCTTGTGCCCATGGAGTTTGTGGTTCTTGTGCTATGAATATGGATGGAAAAAATGGATTAGCATGCACCAAACCTCATTCAGAAATAAAAGGAGATATAAATATTTACCCTTTACCTCATTTAAAGGTTCAAAAAGATTTAATTGGAGATTTAAATAATCTTTATAAACAGTATCATTCCATTGAGCCTTGGTTAAAAAATTCTAAAAAAAATGATAATAAAGAAAATTTGCAATCTATAGAAGATAGATCAAAACTAGATGGTCTTTATGAGTGTATAATGTGCGCTTGTTGTTCAACTTCATGCCCAAGCTATTGGTGGAACGGAGATAAGTATCTTGGACCTGCAGTTTTACTTCAAGCATATAGATGGATAATTGATAGCAGAGACGAAGATAGAAAAGAAAGACTTCAAAAAGTTGCAGATGAATTGAAGCTTTATAGATGTCATACCATTTTGAATTGTACAAATGCATGTCCAAAAGGTTTAAATCCAGCAAAAGCTATTGCTGAAATAAAAAAAATGCTTGCAACGACTTAATTACTTATTTAAACAATTTTACAAATGAATTTAATTGAACATTATATTGATGGAAAATCTTTTTCTGGTTCATCTGAAAAAAAGGGTAAAATCTTTAACCCGGCAACTGGAAAACAAGAATCTGAGGTAAAACTAGGCTCAAAAGTAGATTTAGATTTAGCAGTAGAAAAGGCAAAAAAAGCATTTGATAGTTGGTCTAATGTTACACCTTTGCAGAGAGCAAGAGTAATTTTTAAATTTAAAGATTTAATTGAAAAAAATTCTGATGAATTAACTAAGCTGATTGTTAAAGAACATGGAAAAGTCTATGAAGATGCTAAAGGTTCTTTAATAAGAGGATTAGAAGTTGTTGAATTTGCTTGTGGCATACCTCAAATGCTTAAAGGAGAATTTACAGAAAATGTTGGGACAAATATTGACAGTTGGTCAACTAGGCAACCACTAGGAGTTTGTGCTGGTATTACTCCATTTAATTTTCCTGCGATGGTCCCTATGTGGATGTTTCCAATGGCAATCGCTTGTGGAAATACTTTTGTTTTAAAACCTTCAGAAAAAGACCCTTCTTGCGTAATGAAATTAGCCAACTTGTTTAAAGAAGCAGGCTTACCAGATGGTGTTTTTAACATTGTAAATGGAGATAAAGAAGTTGTTGATGCTATTTTAGAAAATAAAGATATCTCAGCTGTAAGTTTTGTTGGATCAACACCAATTGCAAAATACATTTACGAAAATGCAGCAAAGAATGAAAAAAGAGTTCAAGCATTAGGAGGAGCTAAAAATCACTGCGTGGTTATGCCAGACTGTGATTTAGATCAAGCTGTAAATGGATTAATGGGCGCCGCATATGGATCTGCTGGCGAAAGATGTATGGCTCAATCAGTAGCAGTTGCTGTGGGAAACATTGGAGATGAATTAGTTAATCAAATATCAAAAAAAGTTGAGGCACTTAAGGTTGGTCCTGGAATGGATAAAACTTCCGAAATGGGACCTTTGGTAACAAAAGAACATTTAGAAAGAGTTAAAGGATATGTGGATTTAGGAGTAAAAGAGGGTGCAAAACTGGTTGTAGATGGTCGAGAAATCAAACTTCAAGGTTATGAAAATGGATATTATATTGGAGGATGTTTATTTGACCATGTTAAAAAGGATATGAGAATTTATAAAGAAGAAATATTTGGGCCAGTTTTATCGGTTGTACGAGTTAAGAATTTTGATGAAGCACTTCAGCTTATAAATGATCATGAATTTGGAAATGGAACAAGTATTTATACAAGAGATGGAGATGCAGGAAGAACTTTTGCAAATAAAATTAAAGTTGGAATGGTTGGAATAAACATACCTATTCCAGTACCTGTAGCTTATCATAGTTTTGGAGGCTGGAAGAGATCATTATTTGGAGATCAACATATGCATGGTCCAGAAGGCGTTAGGTTTTACACTAAATTAAAAACTATTACTTCTAGATGGCCATCAGGCTTAAGATCAAATCCTGAATTTGTTATGCCGGTAATGAAATAATTATGAGAAAAATTTCTTTAATTGGTGCTGGACAAATCGGAGGAACTTTGGCTCATCTAATTGGACTTAAAGAATTAGCAAATGAAGTTGTAATGTTTGATGTGGCAAGTGGTATAGCAAAAGGAAAAGCTCTTGATATTGCACAATCATCATCAGTAGATGGTTTTAATGTTAATTTTTCTGGTACAGATAATTATGAGGATATTAAAAATTCAGATGTGATAATAATTACTGCTGGAGTTCCCAGAAAACCAGGAATGAGTAGAGATGATTTGTTAGGAATAAATCTAAAAATTATAAAACAAGTTGCTGAAGGAATAAAAACTCATTCACCAGATGCCTTTGTAATTTGTATAACAAATCCTTTAGATGTGATGGTTATGGCATTTCAAAAATATTCAGGTCTTCCAACAAATAAAGTAGTTGGAATGGCTGGAATATTAGACAGCTCAAGATTTAAACTTTTTTTATCACTGGAACTTGGTATTCCAGTTAAAGAAATAGATGCAATGGTTATGGGTGGTCATGGAGATACTATGGTACCATTGCCAAGATTTACAAAGGTATCTGGAAAACCTTTATTAGACCTTGTTAAAGAAGGAAAAATTTCTTTAGAAAAATTAGAAAGTATTAATCAAAGAACTAGAGATGGAGGAGCTGAGATAGTTAAATTATTAGAAAAAGGTTCAGCATTTTATGCGCCAGCAGCCTCAGGAGTTGAAATGGCCTCAGCATATATGAATAATGAAAAAAAACTTTTACCCTGCGCCGCATATATGAATGGAGAATATGGAGTTGAAAAAATTTATGCTGGAGTTCCTGTTGTTGTAGGAAAAAATGGAATAGAAAAAATTGAAGAAATAGAATTAGACGATAAAGAAAAATCGGAATTTAATCATTCTATAGAGGCGGTAAAAAAATTATGGGAGGCAGCATCTGCCATTGATCCAGATTTAAAAAAATAATCAATGAATATTCACGAGCACCAAGCGAAAGAAATATTAAAAAATTATGGTGTAAAAGTTCCAAAAGGCATTTTTGCTTTTGAAGTTCAAGATTTGATAGAAAAATCCAAAGTTTTAAAAACTGATAAATATGTTTTAAAAGCCCAAATCCACTCAGGGGGCAGAGGAAAGGCCGGTGGAATAAAATTAGTTAATAATTTAGAAGAATTAGAGAACGAAGCAAAAAATTTAATTGGAAAATTACTTGTAACACATCAAACAGGACCAAATGGAAGAAAGGTTAAGAGACTTTACGTAGAAGAAGCATCGGAAATTAATAAAGAATTTTATTTATCATGCTTAGTAGATAGAGAAAGTTCTAAAATTGCATTTATATCAAGCGATCAGGGAGGAATGGATATAGAAGATGTTGCAAATAATAATCCTGAAAAAATTTTAACAACAAAAGTTGAATTTAGTGATCAAATTTCAGAAGACGATTGTAAAAAAATTATAGAAATTTTTAATTTAGATAAAGAAGCAAATGAAGAAGCTATAAATTTGATTAAATCAATTTATAAAATGTTTGTTGAAAAAGATGCAAGTCTAGTTGAGGTAAATCCATTAATTTTAACTAAAGATAATAAAATTGTTTGTTTAGATGCAAAAATGAACTTTGATGACAATGCACTTTTTAAACACCCAGAAATTTTAGAGCTAAGAGATTTAAATGAAGAAGAAGAAACAGAAATAGAGGCAAGCAAACATGATTTGGCATATATTAAGCTAGATGGAAGTATAGGGTGCATGGTGAATGGTGCAGGTCTTGCTATGGCAACTATGGATATTATTAAATTGTACGGGCAAGAACCTGCAAACTTTTTAGATGTAGGAGGTGGAGCATCTAAAGAAAAAGTTTCAGCAGCTTTCAAAATAATTTTATCTGATAAAAGTGTTAAAGGAATATTAATTAATATATTCGGAGGAATTATGAGATGCGATGTTCTTGCAAAAGGATTGGTAGAAGCGGCCAGAGAAATTAGAATAAATGTTCCTTTAGTTGTTAGATTAGCGGGAACAAATTTTGAGGAAGGTAAAAAAATATTAGATAATTCAGGACTAAAAATTATTTCTGCATCTGATCTTGGTGATGCAGCGAAAAAGGTAGTTGAGGCAATAAAATAAATTATGTCAATTTTAATAAATAAAAATACTAAAGTTATTTGTCAGGGTTTTACTGGATCGCATGGCACATTCCATTCTGAGCAAGCAATTAAATATGGAACTAATTTAGTTGGTGGAGTTACACCAAAAAAAGGAGGACAAATTCATCTTGAAAGACCTGTGTTTAATACTGTTAAAGAAGCTAAGCAAAAAACAGGAGCTAATGCTTCCATGATTTATGTTCCAGCAAAATTTGCAGGAGCGGCAATAATTGAAGCAATCGATGCTTCAATGGAATTGATAATTTGTATCACAGAAGGAATTCCTGTTCTAGATATGCTTAAGGTTAAACAAAAATTATTAAAATCTAACTCGAGGCTTATAGGCCCAAATTGTCCAGGCATTATTACTCCAGATGAGTGCAAGATTGGTATTATGCCAGGAAACATACATAAAAAAGGTTCTGTAGGCATTGTGTCAAGATCTGGAACATTAACTTATGAAGCAGTTGCACAAACTAGTGAAAATGGAATGGGACAATCAACCTGTATTGGGATAGGAGGAGATCCAATTAATGGAACAAATTTTATTGATTGTTTAGATTTATTTTTGAAAGACGAAGAAACAAAATCTATATTGATGATTGGCGAAATAGGTGGAACAGCAGAAGAAGAAGCCGCTGAATTTGTAAGAAATCATAGAATAAAAAAACCTATCGTAGGTTTTATAGCGGGATTAGCTGCTCCTAAAGGTAGAAGAATGGGGCATGCGGGAGCTATAATTTCAGGTGGCAAAGGTGGAGCTAAGGATAAAATCAAAAAAATGGAAGAATGTGGAATTACTGTTGCAAAATCGCCCTCAGAAATCGGAAAAACATTATTTAATAAATTGTCCAATTGATACCATTTTTCTAGTATTATATTTTAAAAAATAACTTAGATGTCATCATCAAAAAATTTAGAATATAAAAAAACATCATTTCTTAACAAATCTAATAGTGCTTTTATTGAGCAAATGTATCTAAAATTTATCAATAAAGATTCCGATTTACCCGAAAGCTGGAGAAATTATTTTTTAGATATTGGAGAAGAAATAGATTTAGTAGTAAAAGAAATAAATGGACCAACTTGGAGCCCACAAAAGAAAAAAATAGATTTAGATGAAATTCAAAAAAAAATTGATAACGAAAAAAATCAATTTTTGATTGAAAAACAAAATAACTACACTGGAAACGTAGATACTAAAAAAGAAAATAGAGATTCTATTAGAGCGGTTTCCTTGATTAGATCTTATAGACAAAGAGGTCATTTAATAGCTAAAGTTGACCCATTGGAGATAAGAAAAACTGAATATCTAGAGGAACTTCATCCAGATAGTTATGGATTTAATAAAGAGGATTACCAAAAAAAAATATATTTAGATGGAATTACAAACAAAGATTATTCTACCATTAAAGAAATATTGTCTTTTCTAAAAAAAACTTATTGTGGCCCAATAGGTTATGAATATATGCATATTTCTAATCCAACTGAGAGAAAATGGATTAGAGATAGAGTTGAAAAAGATAAGAATGCGCTTCAATTTACAAAAAATGGAAAAAATGCAATTTTAAATAAACTTATACAGGCCGAAGGTTTTGAAAAATTTTTAAATACTAAATTTGTTGGGACAAAAAGATTTGGTTTGGATGGTGCGGAAAGTTTAATACCTGCTTTAGAACAAATAATTAAAATTGGTGGACAATATAAAATTAAAGAAGTCAAGATTGGGATGTCTCATAGAGGTCGACTTAATGTTTTAGCAAATGTGCTCCAAAAATCTTATAAAAGAATCTTTAACGAATTTGCAGGTGAAATTAGTAATGATGGTAAAGATACGGCTGGTGATGTAAAATATCATTTAGGAGCTTCTTCAGATAGAGAATTTGATGGAAATTCCGTCCATGTAAGTTTAACAGATAACCCTTCTCATTTGGAAGCTGTAAATCCAGTGGTATTAGGTCAAGCTAGAGCAAAACAGTTTTTTCACAAAGATAAAGATAGAAATAAAGTAATTCCAATATTAATTCATGGAGATGCAGCTTTTGCTGGACAAGGTATTGTAGCAGAATGTTTTTCTATGTCAGGTTTACCAGGACATAATACTGGTGGAACAATCCATATAATTATTAATAATCAAATAGGCTTTACTACTAGCCCTAGGTTTGCAAGATCTTCTCCACACCCTTCAGATGTTGCAAAAATGGTTGATGCTCCAATTATTCATGCCAATGGTGATAATCCAGAGGCTGTAGTTTATGCAACAAGAATAGCAACAGAATTTAGATTAAAATTTAATAGAGATGTTGTAATTGATTTAGTTTGCTACAGGAGGTTTGGTCATAACGAAGGAGACGAACCTTCTTTTACTCAACCATTAATGTATAAAAAAATTAGATCACACCCTTCAACGGTAAATATTTATGGAGAAAAATTGATAAAGGATAGTTTAATTTTAAAAGAAGATTTAAATTTACAAATGAAAAAATTTAAAGATCTTTTAGATCAGCAATTCAAAACAGCAAAAGATTATAAACCGAAAATCGAATGGTTCGAAGGGACTTGGTCAAGATATAAACCGGAAAAAGGAAAAGATAAAAGAGGAGCAACAGGAGTTGAATTAAATATTATTTCAACTATATCAAAAAAAATTCATACAGTGCCATCTGAAGTTAATATTCACAAAACAATTGGAAAAATTTTTGATAATAGAAAAAAAACTATAGAACAAGGTTATGCTATTGATTGGGCTACAGCAGAAGCTTTGGCTTTTGGATCTTTATTAGAAGAAGGATATCCAGTTAGATTAGTTGGTCAAGATTCTGGCAGAGGTACTTTTAGCCAAAGACATTCTGTGTTAAGAAATCAATTAGACAATTCTAGGTATATTCCTCTAAATAATATTTCAAAAAAACAAAAAAATTTTGAGGTTGTAGATAGTTTTTTATCAGAATTGGCAGTTCTAGGTTTCGAGTATGGTTATAGTCTTGTTGCTCCAAATACCTTAACTATATGGGAAGCACAGTTTGGAGATTTTGCTAATGGTGCACAGGTAATTATTGATCAATTTATATCGTCTGGTGAAAGAAAATGGAAAAGAGCATCTGGATTAGTAATGCTATTACCACATGGTTACGAAGGTCAGGGTCCCGAACATTCATCTGCAAGATTAGAAAGATTTTTACAATTATGCGCAAATGATAATTTGCAAGTCATGAATTGCACAACTCCAGCAAATTATTTTCATGCACTCCGTAGACAATTATTGCGAGATTTTAGAAAACCTTTGATAATGATGACTCCAAAATCTTTGTTAAGAAATAAGTATTGTATATCAAGCCTTAAAGATTTTAGTAAAGAAAATTCATTTCATAGAGTTATGTGGGATCATTCAATGGATCCAAAAACTAAAGGTTTTATAAAATTAAAGAAAAATGGAGATATTAAAAAAGTAATTTTATGTTCAGGAAAAGTATACTTTGATTTATTAGCAGCTAGAGAAAAGCTTAAAAAAGATGATGTAATACTTTTTAGAATTGAACAACTTTATCCCTTCCCAGCAAAAAGTCTTGTAAAAGAATTAAAACCTTTTGCAAAAAATGCAAATTTTTTTTGGTGCCAAGAAGAACCAAAAAACATGGGAGCATGGCTATTAGTTAGAGATTATATCCGATGGACATTGGATACCATTAAGGCTAAAAATAGTGAAATTTCTTACATAGGAAGAAATCCAGATGCATCAACAGCAACTGGTTATGCAAAAAGACATCTTTCAGAGCAACAAGAAATTATAAATAAAGTATTTGAATAAATGAGTGAAAAAATTTTAGTACCTGTATTAGGAGAGAGTTTAAACGAAGCAACTGTTTCTAAATGGTTAAAGAGTAAAGGAGATATTATTAATGTTGATGAACCAATTGTAGAACTTGAAACTGATAAAGTTAATTTAGAGGTTCCAGCACCTATAAATGGAGTCTTATCAGAGGTTAATTCAAATGAAGGAGATATAGTTAAAGTAGGTTCAGTTTTAGGAGTAATTTCTAAATCAAATGTAAAAATTGATAAAACTGAAAAAATAAAACTTAAAAATATTGAAACCCAGGAAGATGAAGAAGAAAAAATATTTAATACGGATGGAATAGTTAAAGACCAAGTAGATAATGATTTAACCGTTAAAACAGAACCCTTGATGTTAAATGAAGAAGAAGAACCTTTAATATTAAATGAAGAAGCGGATTTAGAAGAAAAAGAATTAAAACCTTTAGTGAAAAATATAAATTTATCTCCTGCAGTAAGAAAGATTGTTACTGAAAAAAAAATAGATATTAACAAAATTAAAGGCACTGGTAGAGATGGAAGAATTTTAAAAGGTGATCTGATTGCTTTAATGGGAGAAAATCCGCAACCGAATCAAAGAAAAATCCAATTTGGCGAAGAAGAGAGAATTAAGATGACAAGACTTCGCCAAACTATAGCAAAAAGACTTAAAGAAGCGCAAGAAAATGCAGCCATCTTAACAACTTTTAATGAAGTTGATATGTCAGGAATAATTTCTATGAGAAAAGAAAATCAAGAAGATTTTCAGAACAGATATAATATTAAATTAGGCTTTATGTCTTTTTTTGTAAAAGCTTGCATAGTAGGATTAAAATTATTTCCAGCGATAAATGCTGAGATCGAAGGACAAGATATAATTTATAAAAATTATTATAATATTAGTTTTGCAGTAGGAACCGAAAAAGGACTTGTAGTCCCAGTTTTAAAAAATGCAGATGAAATGTCATTTGCAGATATAGAAAATGAAATAAAAAAACTATCTGACAATGCAAAAAATGGAAGTTTAACAATTGAAGATTTGCAAGGTGGTACTTTTACTATAAGCAATGGTGGAGTCTATGGTTCTATGCTTTCAACTCCAATACTTAATCCGCCACAATCTGGAGTGCTAGGTATGCATAATATTATTGAAAGACCAGTTGTAGAAAACGGAGAAATTAAAATTAAGCCAGTTATGTATTTAGCTTTATCATACGACCATAGAATTATTGATGGAAAAGATTCAGTATCTTTTCTAAAAACAATCAAAGAAAATTTAGAAGATCCTAGAAGATTATTTTTAAATATTTAGATGTTAGAAAAATTTGATGTAACTGTAATTGGTGGAGGTCCTGGAGGGTATGTTTGCGCAATTAGACTATCTCAATTAGGTTTAAAAACAGCATGTATTGAGTCCAGAGGATCTCTTGGAGGGACATGCTTAAATGTTGGGTGTATTCCATCTAAAAATTTACTAAATTTTTCTGAATATTTTCATAAAGCTAAAAACTTTAAAAAAATTGGAATTGAAGTTGGTGAAGTAAAGTTAAACTTAGATAAAATGATGAAAAATAAAGAAAAAGCAGTTACAGTTTTAACAAAAGGTATCGAGTTTTTATTTAAGAAAAATAAAGTAACTTATTTTAAAGGCAAAGGTTCATTTAAAAGTACAAATGAAATAACAATTCTAGCCGAAGGCAAAGAAACGACAATCCAAACAGACAAAATAATAATTAGTACGGGTTCAGAGCCTCTCTCAGTGCCTGGTATGGAGTTTGATGAAGAAAAAATACTTTCTTCAACTGGCGCCTTATCTCTTGCTAAATTACCAAAAAAAATGGTTGTTGTAGGTGGTGGTTATATTGGTTTAGAGATGGGTTCCGTTTGGTCAAGATTAGGCACCGAGGTAGAGGTTATTGAGTTTTTAGATCATATAACTCCAGGTATGGATAGAGAGGTTTCTAGAGAATTTGAGAAAATTTTAAAGAAACAAGGAATAAAATTTCAATTGAATACGAAAGTAGAAAAAATTACAAAAAGTAAAAATTGTGTAAGCATTGATATTGTTGATAAAGAAAAAAAGAAAAATAAGATAGATGCAGACGTTGTTTTAATTTCTGTAGGAAGAAAGCCACATACCAAAGGTTTAAATTTAGAAAATGTTGGAGTTCAAACTGATGAAAAAGGAAGGGTGAAAGTAAATAAAAATTTTGAAACTAATGTTAAAAATATTTATGCAATTGGAGATGTTATCGAAGGGCCAATGCTTGCTCATAAAGCAGAAGAGGAGGGCATTGCAGTTGCAGAATTAATTGCAGGACAATCAGGACATGTGAATTATAATATTATTCCAGGTGTTATCTATACCTCTCCCGAGGTTGCTTCAGTTGGCAAAACAGAAGAGCAATTAAAAGCAGATAAAAATAATTATAAAGTTGGTAAATTTCCATTCATGGCAAATTCAAGAGCAAAAGCAATTGATGAACCAGAAGGATTTGTAAAAATTCTTGCTGATGAAGTAACAGATAAAGTTTTAGGAGTTCATATTATAGGTCCTCATGCTGGAGAAATGATTGCTGAAATGGCAGTCGCCATGGAATTTGGAGCCAGTTCAGAAGATATTGCTAGAACATGTCACGCCCATCCAACCTTTTCTGAGGCGATAAAAGAAGCGGCTTTATCTGTAGAAAAAAGACAGATCCATTCTTAATTAAAAATCTTATATAATAATTAAGATTCTTTTATGAAATATCCTATTTTACTACCTAATATTTTTGATCACCCATTTACATATGAAAGTTCATTAAGATTAAAAACAGGAGAATATGTAAATGTTTCATTTGGAAGAAAAACAATTACAGGAGTGGTTTGGGATCAATTTGAAAAAAATGGTAATAAAAAATTTGAAATTAAATCAGTTAAAGAAAAATTAAATATTGAACCTTTAAAACAGAATACGGTAGATTTTTTAAATTGGTTTTCAGAATATAATTTAGTTCCACTAGGAATGGCACTTAAACTTCACCTTCTAGGTGGAAAGGCTATAGAAAAACAAAAAGATATTGAATACCAAAAATATCAAATAAAGATTAAAAAAGAGCAATTTAATCTTACTGGTGAACAAGAAAAAGTTTTTAAAGAATTAGTTAAACACGATAATTCGTTTAGAGTACATTTATTGCAAGGAACAACAGGATCTGGCAAAACAATAGTTTACTTTAAGGCAATTGAAAAAATCATACATAAAGGACAGCAATCCTTAATTTTATTACCAGAAATAGGGCTTACTGGAGAATTTGAAAAAAAATTTAAAAATTTTTTTGGTTTTGAGGCAGCTGTTTGGCACTCGAAAATTACACCAAAGAGAAAAAAAGTTATTTGGAGTGGCCTTGCAAATGGTGAAATAAAAGTAGTTATTGGAGCAAGATCAGCTTTGTTTCTTCCTTTTAACAAACTAGGTTTAATAGTTGTTGATGAAGAACATGATCAATCATTTAAACAAGATGAAGGAGTAACTTACAATGCACGAGACATGGCCGTTGCACGCGCTAATAGTGAAAATATACCAATCAATTTAGTTACCGCAGTTCCATCCATTGAAACTTATGCCAATATTAAAAATAAAAAATATTCTTACTCAAGATTGATTAATCGTTATAAGAATGCAAAATTACCCAAACATCACATCATCGACCTTAATCAAAACAAACTAGCTAAAAAAACATTTATCTCTGTTAAAACTATAGAAAAAGTTGAAGCACATTTAAAAAAGGGAGATCAAATTTTATTTTTTATAAATAGAAGAGGTTTTGCTCCATATGTTTTATGTAAAAAATGTTTGAATGTTTTTTCCTGCCCTAATTGTTCAATTAATCTTGTTTATCATAAAAATAAAAAAAAACTTCTATGCCATTACTGTGGTTACTTATCTATTTTAGAAAGAAAGTGTAAAAAAGATGATATTTGTGATTTTGTATTTAGCGGACCAGGAGTTGAAAAAATTGCAGAAGAAGTAAAAACTTTATTTCCAAATAAAAAGACAATAATTTTCTCAAGCGATACAATGAATAAAGCATCTGGAAAAGATATTTTAGATAAAATCATATTAGGAGAAATAAATATACTTGTTGGAACACAGTTAATTTCTAAAGGATTTCATTTTCCAAATTTAAATTGTATTATTGTTTTAGATATAGATTTAACTTCCCAAGGCCATGATCTGAGAAGTGCAGAAAAAAATTTACAACTTTATCATCAATTATCTGGAAGAGCAGGAAGAACAGGAAAGCCTGCTAACGTTTATTTTCAAACATTTAATTCAAAGCCAGAAGTTATTGATCAAATTACAAGCGCAGATCCATTTAAATTTTTAGATCATGAGTTAGAACTTAGAAAAAAAAATAATTTACCGCCTTATGAAAGATTTGTTTCATTAATTTTATCTTCAGAAAATGAAAAAAAATTAGATCTAGAATCCTTAAAATTAAAAAAAATTATATTAAATTCAATAAACGAAAAAATTCTTGGACCTGTTAATGCACCTATTTTTAAGATTAATAGAAAATTTCGAAGTAGACTTTTAATAAGGGCTAAAAAAACATCCAAGATCCAAAAAAAAATCAAAATCATCTTAAAAGAATTTAAAACTCCATCGGGAATGAAACTAACAGTTGATGTTGACCCTATAAGCTTCAATTAGCGCACTAAATTAAGCTATATTTTATAATCTGAGCCTTGAAGACTCATTATTCATATGTTATTTAAGCGAAATTTTTAAAAATCTTCAAATAGTGAGCAAAAATTGAGCAGTAACAGTACCACTTCCTTGACTAAAAATAGTTATTCAAAAGCTTTATTCGAGCTAGCTTCCGAAAATAATGCAATAAATGATATTGAAGATCAAGTTTCCTCAATACTTGGATTAATTGATGCAAGTAAAGATTTTAGAGATCTTATTAAAGACCCAACTAATAAAATAGAAGATCAATTAAAAGTAATAAATACAATCTCTAGTCAATTTAAATTTAATGAATTGCTAAAAAAATTTTTAGGTTTTTTAGTTTCTAAAAGAAGATTTTTTTATGTTGAAAAAATATTAAATGATTTTCTTTTTATTTGTTCGAATGCAAGAGGCGAGATACAAGCAGAACTTTCTGCTGCTAAAAATTTAAATGAAAATGAAATTGATAATATTAAAAATGAATTATCTTTAACTTTTGGTTCAAATATAAAACTAGAACATAAATATGATCCAAATTTAATTGGAGGTTTAATAATAAAAGTTGGAAGCACAATGATTGATACTTCGATTAAAAATAAATTACAACAAATAGAAAAGAAAATGATAGAGGCATAAATGGAAATAAATCCTTCAGAAGTAACAAAAATATTAAAAGAGCAAATAAATAAATTTGGAGATAAAGCTGAAATCTCAGAAGTTGGACAAGTTCTTTCAGTTGGGGATGGTATTGCTAGAATATACGGATTGGACAATGTTCAAGCTGGAGAAATGGTGGAGTTCTCAGATGGTTCTAAAGGTATGGCTTTAAACTTAGAAAGCGATAACGTTGGTGTTGTAATTTTTGGAGATGATAGAGCAGTAAAAGAAGGAGATACTGTAAAAAGAACTGGTGCAATTGTAGATACTCCAGTAGGCAAAGAGTTACTGGGCAGAGTTGTTGATGGATTAGGCAACCCAATAGATGGAAAAGGTGCATTAGACAAAGGAGTTAAAAAAAGCAGAGTTGAAGTAAAAGCTCCAGGTATTATTCCCCGTAAATCAGTAAGCGAACCAATGCAGACTGGACTTAAATCTATTGATAGCTTAGTTCCAATTGGAAGAGGTCAAAGAGAATTAATTATTGGAGATAGACAAACTGGAAAAACGGCAGTTGCGATTGATGCAATTATAAACCAAAAGAAGATTAACGAGTCTAATGACGAGAAACAAAAATTATACTGTGTTTACGTAGCAATAGGACAAAAAAGGTCTACTGTTAGACAAATTGAAAAAACATTAGAAGAGGCTGGAGCAATGGAATATACAACTATTGTTGCAGCTACAGCTTCAGATGCAGCCCCTCTACAATTTTTAGCTCCTTATACAGGTTGTGCAATGGGAGAATATTTTAGAGATAATGGAATGCATGCATTAATTATATATGACGATCTATCAAAACAAGCAGTTGCTTATAGACAGATGTCACTTTTATTGAGAAGACCACCGGGAAGAGAAGCTTATCCTGGAGATGTATTTTACTTACATAGTAGACTGCTTGAAAGAGCTGCAAAATTAAGTGACGATCATGGAGGAGGGTCGCTTACAGCTCTTCCAATAATTGAAACACAAGGTGGAGATGTTTCTGCATTTATACCTACAAATGTAATTTCAATTACTGATGGTCAAATATTTCTAGAAACAGAATTATTCAATCAGGGTATAAGACCAGCTATTAATGTTGGACTGTCAGTATCAAGAGTTGGATCTTCAGCTCAAACAAAAGCAATGAAAAAAGTTTCAGGATCTATGAAACTTGAGCTTGCACAATATCGCGAAATGGCAGCATTTGCCCAGTTTGGATCAGATCTAGATGCTTCTACGCAGAAACTTTTAAACAGAGGATCTAAATTAACTGAATTGTTGAAACAAAAACAATATTCACCTATGACTGTAGCCGAGCAGGTAATTTCAGTATTTTGTGGCGTTAAAGGTCATCTGGATGATGTTGAACAAAAAAACATTGCTGATTTTGAAAATAAAATCATAGAAAAATGTAAATCTGAAAAACCAGAAATTTTAGATTCAATAACAAGTTCGGGTAAACTTGAAGAAGATATGGAAAAATCTTTAACTGAAGTTATTACAGAACTTAAGAAAAATTTTAAATCTTAGATAAATGCCAAGTTTAGATGATTTAAAAAAAAGAATATCGAGTGTTAAATCTACTCAGAAGATTACAAAGGCAATGAAAATGGTTGCTGCGTCTAAGTTAAGAAGAGCACAAGAAAATGCTGAAAAAGGAAGGCCATACTCTGACAAGATGAATAAAATTATTCTTAATCTTTCAAATAGTATTTCAGATAAAGAAAATTCACCAAAATTACTTGCAGGTTCTGGCGAAGATAAAGTTCATTTATGTATTGTTATGACATCAGATAGAGGGCTGTGTGGAGGATTTAACACAAATATAATTAAAAAAGCTAAAACATTT